>JANLUN010000544.1:0-37943 GCA_031363505.1 Planctomycetota bacterium
CGTCCACGTAGATGCCGCCGCCCACGCGCAGCCCAGGCAGAAACGCAGGCTCCAGACCGATCGCTATATTCACGGCCTTCTGTTCGTTGGCGTCGAGCTCGACCTGCGAGGCATCCGGCACCGGCCCGCGTCCGTTGGCGACCTCGAACGTGTAGTCGTAGCGCATGGCGTCCGAGTAGAAGGCACCCTTGACGCTCACGCCGACGTTGTGGATTGGAAGTAGGCCGGTGTCGTCTTCGAAGTCGAGGACCTCGGGACGATCGATGCTCGTCTGCAGCCACTCGCCGTGGTGGTAGCGCGTGTTCCAGTAGCCGATTCCGGTCAGGAATCGTCCCGCCTCGACGCTGAGCGCGTCGCTCCAGCGGTACTTGAGCAGTAGGCGCTCAACTTCGACGTCGAAGCCGCCCTCCTCCTGCGCCTCGAAGGTGGTCTCCGCCAAAACGGAAATGCGCTTGGTCAGCGCCGAGGTCATCAAGAGATCGACGACCTCGATCGAGAACCCATTGGTCGTGGTATCGGTGCCGGCCTCGGACTCCTTCTCGAGCTCGAACTCTCCGTGCGCGAAGACACGCAAGTTCAGGGGTGGCCAGCCTTCGCTATCCCATTCTTCCAGCCATTCTTCCATGGTCATCGGTGCGACGAGCGCCGCGGTCTGACGCGACTCCCCGTCGCTTTGCGTCTGCAGTGTCCCGAGCGTACCAACCGAGGCTTCCGACACGCCCGCGCGCGCGTCGCGCTCGTGGACCTGCGCGTTCGCTTGAGTCGGCTCAGGTGCTGACAGCGGATAGCCTTGCTCGCCCGGGCTCTTCCCCTCGATGGTCAAGAACTTGACGTTGGCGTCGGGGATGGCGTCCGTCGCCGGGAAAACAGTGATCGAGCCGCGCAGCCGCTCGAGCATGGGAACCGCGACCTGCGATGAAGGCACGACGCGCGGAGCCTCGACGATGCGGCCTTGATAGATGAGCTCGAGCCAATAGCGCTTGAGCTGCAATTCGGTCATCCCGTACACACGCTGTTGAAGGAACTTCTTGGCGCTCGTACCCGAACGGGGGAGCAGGAGATCGACCATCGTGTCGCTCCGCGGCCAGAACTGAATCTCGGCCCTGAGGATGCGTCGCAGCTCCAGCTCGGAGAGCGTGCGCGCTGGATTCTCCCCGTTCACGACGACGGCATAGTCGAGACGCGCATCTCCAGCAGGCGGTTCTTGGACGAAGGCGATCAGCGCCAGCAAGAGGAGATCGTGCATCCCAGGCAACTCCGGACCGCCGATGCGAGATGCATCGGACGTGTGTCTCTGCCTTGTCGGTTGCATGCACGGAACGGTTGAGCGTGGCCAGCCCTGCGCCTTCCCAAGACTTGGACGGCGTGAGTGGTGCCGTCGACCGGCCCATCTCACGCCGCGTCTGGCCGCGCCCGAAGCCGTCCCGCTGCGCCGAGCTCCTCTGCGTCGCTGCTTGCCAGTTCGGCTCTGGGCCGCGCGTCCCGCGCAAGGATCGAGCTGCTGTAGAGGCCCTGCATTCGAGCGTCGCGCGATCCAACTCGCGCTGATGCCCGAGGTCGTTCGTCGCGCGGGTCGCCGCTCTGCACCGACTCGTGACGTGGTTCGCCGATGCCGGCCCACCGTCGGGCTATGAATCGACGGCTGTCAATTCCACGTGATGCGATACGAGCTCGAGAAATTGAGCGTATCGGCCGTGCAGAAGCCGATCTTCGTGTTGCGGTAGACCACCTGGTAGTGACCGGTGAGCCCGCTTCCAACAGGCGTCGCGCCGCGCACCGACACCGGCGTCACGAGACCCAGCGCCGGGTTCGGATACTTCGCTATGCCGCCCGACGCATTCTGATTCCCGAAGCGGATGAGGTTGCCGCTCGCGCAGCTGATGCCGTCGAGCACCGCGAGGCCGGGCGTGGCCGCACTGTCGGTCTTGAAGAACTGGCAGAAGCCGACCGGTGAAATGCCCGACGCAATCAGCGTCACCGTGTCGGTCGGTTGAATGTTGCCGTTCGCCGAGATGCCGCCGCCGTGCGGGTTGAACGAGTTCGCGCAGCCGCCGAAGTTCGAGCCGCTTGGGACCGGAACGTAGTTGGGTGCGACGCACGGGCAATCCCCCGCGCTGCCGTCACCGAAACAAAACGGAGTTCCGGGGCGGGCGCAATGACGCCACATCGCAAAGTTCGCCGCGGTCGCGTTCGCCGTGCCCATGAAGTCGCCGCCGGCGAATAGGTCGGCGCGTCCATCTCCGTCATCGTCGAAACTCGTCAGCGTATAGACGTGCGGGTCCTGCACGGGATCGA
Source organism: Planctomycetota bacterium (assembly GCA_031363505.1). Taxonomy (GTDB): domain Bacteria; phylum Planctomycetota; class UBA1135; order UBA1135; genus JANLUN01. The sequence continues at coordinate 2,296 of JANLUN010000544.1, forward strand.
TGCTCCCACCGACGCTGGACCAACTCGTACCGTTCCACTTCGCAAGTCCGTCGGCCGGAGCGCCGCCAGAGACTTTGAAACCGCCGCCGACGTAGAGCACTTGACCGCTCCCGCTGCCGTCGTCGCTGACATGTAGCGAGTCCGCGCCGACGCCCGTACCAAGTCCCGAGCCGACTGCGGACCACGCGCCGTTGCTCCACTTCGCGATATGCTTCGCCGAGACTCCTCCAGCGAACTGGAACGTGCCCGACGCATACAACGCCGGCACACCCGTCCCTCCGGCGAACACTTCGAGCGCTCGCACGGAGCCCGCGGTCCCAGCGCCGAGAGCAGACCAGCTGCCGCTCCACTTCGCGATGCCGACCGCCGAACTGCCTCCAGCGATGGAAAACGCTCCGCCGACGAACAGCGCCGGACCGGAGCCGTCGTCGAAGACTTCGAGCGCGTAGACCTGGTTGTCGACGCCCACTCCGAGCGACTGCCAAGCGACACCGTTCCAGCGCGCAATGAACTGCTGAGCGGCCATCTCGCCACCGGCGTACAGCTGCGGACCGGAACCGTCATCGAAGACCGCGAGCGCGCGCACCGGCTCCACGAAGGGTGATCCGACGGCGGACCAACTTGCTCCGTCCCACTTCGCGACGCACGTCGCAGGCACTCCACCCGCGTGCGAGAAATCGCCGCCGACGTAGAGCGCGTCTCCCGAGCCGTCATCGAACGCGCAGATCGCGTACACGTGACCCGGCAAGGAAGCGTTCGGCGGATTGGGACTGCCTGTCACGCCGCCGCCAACGTCCGACCAACTCGCTCCGTTCCACTTGCCGATCGCGTGCACCGGCACTTCACCGACGCTCGACATGTCGCCGCCAACGAAGAGCGCCGGACCGCTTCCATCGTCGAACGCGAGGCTGGTTCGCATGTCACCGAAGACGCCGCGCGTGCTCCCGAGCGTGCTCCACGAGCTACCGTCGAACGCCGCTATGTTGTGCGCCCCGATTCCTCCCAGCGAGCCGAAATAACCGCCGGCGTAGAGACGCGCACCGCCTCCGTCGTCGAACACGTGCAACGCGAAGACAAACTGCGGATTGGCGAAGCTACCGAGAGAGGACCAACTCGTCCCATTCCACTTCGCGATGGCGCCCGTCGGCAGGTCGCCTGCTTCGACGAAATTGCCGGCGGCGTACAGCTCCGGTCCGCTGCCGGAGTCGTAGAACGCGAGTGCATCCACGGACGAAGTCGATCCTGCGACGCCGAACCATCCGATCCCGCTTCCGAGCGCCGACCAGTTCGCTCCGTCCCATCGAGCGATCCGCCGCGCAAACACTCCGCCGGCCGTCTGAAATCCACCGCCGGCGATCAGGAGCGGCCCACCGGGTTGACCCGCATCGATCGCGGTGAGCGAGTACACGTCGCCGTCGATTCCGGATCCGACGCTCGACCAACTCGTGCCGTCCCACTTCGCGATGTGGTCCGCAGGTGCTCCGTTCAGGAGCGAGAAAGTGCCGCCCGCGTAGAGCGCTATCCCTGTCCCGTCGTCGAATGCCGTGAGCGCCCTCACCTGCGAGAACGTCAAGCCCAGTCCGGCACCGAGCGGAGACCACGCATTGCCGTTCCATCGCGCGATCCGGTTCGCAGCGCCGCCGCCCGCCATTGAAAACCATCCGGCGGCGTAGAGCGCTGGACCATTGCCATCGTCGAACACGGCGAGCGCGTACACCGTGTTGTTGACGCCGCTGCCGAGCGCCGACCAATTCGAGCCGTCCCACTTCGCGATGTTCGACGCGGGGACGCCGCTCGCCGACGAGAAGAGTCCGCCGACGTACAGCGCCATGCCGCCGCCGTCGTCGTAGTAGGTAGCGGCGAGCGGGTAGGCGTTGGACGGGAATGTCTCGATGCCGCTGGCAAGGTTGGACCAGCTCGCGCCGTTCCAGCTCGCGATGTTGTTCGTGCGCAACGCGCCTGCGCTTCCGAAACCGCCGGCCACATAGAGCTCCGATCCGCTGCCGTCGTCGAAGTCGCTGAGGGCGCGGACAACGCCACCGATACCCGACGGTTCGAATCCCGGCGACCACTGCAAGCACTGACCGCGAGCGCTCTCCGTCGCGTGGCCTATCGCTGCGAGTAAGAGACCCAATCCGACTAGGCTGCGTCGATGCATGAGAAATCCAGTGAAGAGCCCTGTGAACGTCTCCAGACGACATCGGGCAGCTCCTGCCGGCTGCTACCCACAGAGGGGCTGACGATCGTGTTGCCATGCTACCGCGGCACTGCGTTTTCCGCCGGCTGTGCCGATGACGCCGACAGCCAACGCTTCGGAGGGACGCTGCGTGCTGGCGTTGAGCGCCCGTCGACTCGTTCCTGTTTCGACACGCGCAGAAAAAACGGCCCGCCTGAAGGATTGCACTTCGGAATAGCTTGTCTGCATGGATGCTAGAGAGGCATTTCAGACGCTCGGGATCTCGCTCGGACTCGGGCTTCTCGTCGGTCTCCAGCGTGAGCGCGCCGGATCGCGTGTCGCCGGCGTGCGGACGTTCACGCTGATCACGCTACTCGGAACGATCACCGCCTTACTCGGCGAGACGCTCGGCGCGTCGGTGATCATCGGTGGACTCGTCGGTGTCGCCACCACGATGATCGTCGCGAACTTGTTGCGCATACGCGAGAGCGACATCTCGCCCGGCATGACGACCGAGATCGCGGCGCTCGTGATGTACTGCGTCGGCGCGTACTTGGTGTTCGGCCACCGCAGCGTCGCGATCGTCGTCGGAGGCGCGGTCGCCGTCATGCTCTACGCGAAGCCGGTCTTGCACGACCTCGTGAAGCGCATGGGCGAGGGCGAGATGCGTGCGCTGATGCAGTTCGCGTTGATCGCGCTCGTCATCTTGCCGGTTTTGCCGGACGAGCCATTCGGGCCGTTCCGAGTTCTGAATCCGCGCCAAATCTGGTGGATGGTCGTGCTCGTCAGCGGCATCAGCCTCAGCGGCTACGTGGCGTTCAAGCTACTCGGCGATCGCGCCGGTGCCGTCGTCGGCGGAATCTTGGGCGGCGTGATTTCCTCGACGGCGACGACGGTCAGCTTTGCGCGGCGTGCGTCGCAGTCGGAGCATCAGATCCCGACGGCGACGCTCGTGATCGCGCTCGCGTCCACCGTCGTGTACGCGCGTGTGCTCGTCGAGGTGACGATCGTGGCACGCAGTGTCCTGCCGCACGTCGCGGGACCGATCGGCATCATGATGGCGACATCGGTCGCCCTGTGCGTGCTCATGTGGCTGCGCAGGCCGCGCACGGACACGCACATGCCGCCGCAAGACAATCCGTCGGAGCTGCGCGCGGCGATCGCGTTCGGCGTGCTCTTCGCGCTCGTCTTGTTCGCGGTGGCAGCGGCGAAGCATTATTTCGGCGATCGAGGACTCTACGCGGTCGCCGCCGTCAGCGGCTTGACCGACATGGACGCGATCACGCTCTCGACGTCGCGGATGGCCGCGCAAGGCGCGGTGGACACCGGCACCGCGTGGCGCGCCATCGTGATCGCCATCATCGCGAACCTCGTATTCAAAGGTGGGCTGGTCGCCGTGCTCGGCGGTCGCAAGTTGCTGGCGAGAATCGCGGCGCTCTTCGGGATCAACATCGTCGTCGGAGTGTTGATCCTCCTCTTCTGGCCGGACTAGAGCGCGTTCCGCTCGCCCGAATCGCCGGAGACTTCCGTTCGACGTCGCCGGTGCGCAACGCGCGGACTACTCGCCGTCGCGTTTCACGAGCGAGTGCCGCTCGATCTCGATGTCGAACGCTTGCCCGGACGCCGTGACGAACAAGTGTCCGTCGTTCACCGAAACATCCCAGCGCATGTTCCGGTCGAGCTTCGACTCGAGCGCGCGCAAGAACGGCTGAGCGAAGACAACGACCGGGATCTCGTCTACCCGATGGATGCGCTCCCCCGCGAAGCTCGCGCGCAGCAGCTCGATGCGCCGATCGGTGTAGAGCGCGACGCGATCGGTCGCCTTCGCGGCACGGTGCAGTCGATCCGCGGATGGCGCGCCGACTTCGATCCACGCGAGCCGCTGACCCGTGAGATCGAACACGGAGATCGCCGGTTCATCGACGTCGCTGATCCCGCCCTTCGAGAACGCGATCCCCGCTCGGTATTCGAGGCAGTACGCGAGAACACGCACGAAGAGGAACGAGCTGCTCTCGGAGGGATGACGTGCGATGCGCAGATCGAGCGTCTCGTACACGCCGCGATCCGCGTCTGCGAGCGCGATCTCGAAACGGTGGATCGTGGAGGTGAGTGCCATGGTCGATGGGCTCGCGCACTGCCGTCTGCAAACGCAGCCGGCGTCGAGATTCGACGCCGGCTGCGGGAACTGCGGTCTCGCGGCGGTGAGCCGCGGAAACCGTTATTGCACGACGATCTTCGCCGTGTCGATCTTGAGCGGCTTCGTCGTCTGTCCGCTTTGGCTGCCGAACTTCTCGAGCTTCTTCACGGTGTCGAGACCCTCGACGACCTCACCGAAGATCGTGTGCTTCCCGTCGAGGTGCGGCGTCGGGACGAACGTCAGGAAGAACTGGCTGCCGTCCGTGTTCGGGCCTGCGTTGGCCATCGACAGGATGCCGGGCTTGTCGTGCTTGACCTTCGGGGAGAACTCGCCCGCGTACTTGTACGCCGGTCCGCCGCTGCCGACGCCGAGCGGGTCACCGCCTTGCGCCATGAAGCCGTTGATCACGCGGTGGAACTTGATGTCGTCGTAGAAGCCGAGCTCCGTGAGATAGATCGTGCTCGACACGTGCATCGGCGCGATGTCGGGCATCAAGCGAATCTTGATCGGGCCCTCGGTGGTGTTCAGGACCCAGAAGTACTGCTTCGTCGCGTCGAACGTGAGCTTCGGCGGGATCGTCACCGACGTCTTCCAGTTCTTCGCGGTCTTGTCGATGTTCTTCGATGCGATGAACTCGCGGATCTTGACGATCGGGTCGCCCGCCGGTTCGGCCTTCGGGGCGTCAGGTTTCTTCGGCGGTTGTTCTTGCTTCGGTGCGGGTGTTTGAGTCACGGGAGGATCTTGTTGGGTTGCAGCCTGCGAAGCACTCGCGCCGCAAGCGACGATGGCGACGGTCAATACTGTGAAGAGCGAAGGAAAGTTCGTGCGCGGCATGGTTTCGACTCGACTGGCAGTGGGCGGACGGTTCGTGGGGGTGCAACAGCACCGGACTGTGGTGCGACCGCACCGGACTAAGGGGCAAAGGATACGCGGGAGAACGCAATGCCGGCCAGAGGTTAGGTAGAACTCAGGAGCCCTTCCGCGACGCCACCGCCCTACGCATCGATGCCGTCAGCGATTGGCGCACCGCAGAGATGCCTCGCCAGGGATCCGGGCTCCGCAGTGCATCGGCCACGTTCGACACCGTGTACCGATCCGAGCGCAGCTTGGGCCCTAGCGCGTCCCACCGGATCGGCATCGACACCGGCGCGTTCGCGAGCGCGCGCGGCGAGTACGGCGCCACCGCCGTCGCGCCGCGGCCGTTGCGCAGGTAATCGACGAAGATCTTTCCGGTGCGCCGCGCCTTCGACGCGGTCGCGATGTACTCGTTCGGTGACTCGCGCACGATCTGCTCGGCGAGAGCTTTCGAGAAGCCCTTCACCGTGTCCCAGTCGTGTTTGCGCTGGAGCGGCACGACGACGTGCAAGCCCTTGCCGCCGGTCGTCTTCACGAAGCTCTCGAGTCCGAGCGCTTCGAGCATCGCGCGCACACGCCGCGCGGCATCGACCACGCGCGGCCAAGCGACCTCGGGGCTCGGATCGAGATCGAAGAACATGCGATCGGGTCGCTCGACATCGTCGCCGCGCGCGCCCCAGGGATGGAGTTCGAGCACGCCGATCTGCGCCAAGCCGATCAATCCTTCGACCGAATCGATCATCACGTACTGCTCGAGGCCGCTGCTGTCTCGGATCGGAATGCTCTTCACGGACTTCGGGAAGGCGACGTCGTGATGCTTCTGGAAGAAGCACTTCGACGCGCGGCCTTGCGGACAACGAACGATGCTCAGCGGTCGACCTGCGACGTGAGGCAGCAATCGCTCGGCGACACGCTCGAAGTACTGTGCGAGTGCAAGCTTCGTGATGCTCTGTTCTGGATAGAGCACGCGCTCGGGGTGCGTCAATCGCACGCCTGCGACGACGGCTTCGCGCTCCGTGCCGGCTCGGCGACGAATCACAGCGCGCGACGCTGGCACTCGCGTCGTGCTCGTCTTCGCCGACACGCGCGCGAGGAACACTTTGGCTCGCGAGCGCGCGGCTGGGCTTCGTCTAGTCGAAGCCGGCACTGCGCTGGCCAGCGGTACTGCGCGCTCGAGGATGACCTCCCGCGCCGGCTTGTCTTCTCGAATCCCTTCGAACGACGGATGCCGGAGCACACCGTCTTCGGTCCAACCAGCGAACTCGGCTTCGATCACGAGCTCGGGCCGCACCCAGCGCACTCCACGCGCACTCGCGCCGACCGGCGCATTCGCGAATGGCCGCGCATCGATCTCGAGCTTGTCCAGCCGGCGGCGCAGATCGCGCAGCGTCTTCTGGTCGAAGCCCGTGCCGACGCGTCCGCAGTATCGAAGCGTTCCGTCCGCGCCGTACACACCGATCAGGAGAGCACCAAGACCGGAGCGCGTTCCCGCGGGGAACGTGAATCCGCCGACGACGAACTCTTGTCGGAGCGCACACTTCACTTTCACCCAATCGCGCTGCCGACCGGATCGATACGGCGCATCGAGTTGCTTCGAGATGATTCCTTCGAGCTTGTGCCGGCACGCCTGCGAGTGAAGGTTGGCGCCGTCGCCACCCAAGTGATCGCTGTAGAGAACCTGGGGCGGCAACTTGGCCGAGCGCATGAGACTCTCCAGCGCGCTCTTCCGGCGCTCGAGCGTGGCGCCGCGCAAGTCGTATCCGTCGAGGTGCAAGAGATCGAACGCGTAGTACGCGAGTCGTCCGTTCCCTTTTTCTCCGAGCGCTTGCTGCAAGTCTTGGAAACTCGTCGTTCCATCGGGCCGGAGCACGACGATCTCGCCGTCGATGAGCGCAGCTTTCACTGGAAGGCGCTTCATCGCTGGGGAGAGCGACGCGAAGCGCGACGTCCAGTCCAGGCCGGCGCGCGTGAACCATTGAACCTTGCCGCGTTCGATGCGGCAGAGCGCGCGGTACCCGTCGTACTTGATCTCGTGCACCCACCCGGGTCCGGTCGGGGCCGTCTTCACGAGCGTCGCGCGTTCGGGCTCGTACGTCTCTGACATCGGGCGCCGCTCCGCACCCTCGATCGAGGCGACTTCCGTATCCGCGCGTCCGCGCGTGATCCGCGGCGACACAGGCTTCCTTCTTCGCTTCGCCTCCGCCTTGCCAGCAGCAGACTTCGCCACTCGCGCAGGCTTTCGAGGAGCGCTCCCATCTTCAGCGGCGATCTCCGCCAGCGTGCGGCCGCTCGCGACGCTGCGCGTGGCTTTGCGGGCGATCTCGCCCGCAGCGCTCGAGCGCGCATGCGCGTCCTTCTCCTTGATCAAGAGCCATGCGCGTCCTTCGTCGTCGCGCGCCTTGCCGTGCATTCGGATCAAAGCCCACGCTCCGCGCAGTTTTTCGCCGGCGAGCTCGAACTTGATCGATCCCTTCCGCAGTGCAGCCGTCGGATCACCGTCGGGGATCCAGCGGCCGCGATCCCAAAGGAGCACGGTTCCTCCTCCGTATTCACCCTTCGGAATCGTGCCCTCGAACGAACCGTAGTCGAGCGGGTGATCCTCGACCTGCATCGCGAGGCGCTTGACGGACGGATCGAGACTGGGGCCCTTGGGTACAGCCCAACTCTTGAGCACGCCCTCGTGCTCGAGACGAAAGTCGTAGTGCAACCGCGTCGCGGCGTGCTCCTGCACGACGAAGCTCTTGGCCGCGCTCGTCGCACTGCGCTTCTTGCCGCGCGGTTCCGCCGTCCGACCGAAGTCACGCTTGCGCTGGTACTCCCGCAAGCTCACGCGCTCACCCCGCACCCTTGGTTCGACGCCGCGTCGGCCGCTTGCGCGCATGCACGCGTTTCGTGCGACGTGCCGCGACCGGACGGCGCTTTCCAGCGGCACGAGTGAGGCGTGCGGCGTCGATGCTCTTCTCCAGCAACGGCATCAAGTCGGTGATCTCACCGCGCTTTCGCGGAGCCGGTTTGTCGTCGTCGGACGTGAGCGTGTGCATCTCGCCCGATTCGATCTTGTTCTCGATGACGTGCATGAGGTCCGTCGCATATTCATCGGTGTAGGCTGCGGGATCCCAGTCGGTGACCATGTCCTCGACCAGACGCTTAGCCATCTCGACTTCCTTCGGCTTGATACCGACGTCGGCCAGTTCAACGTCGACTTCGTCGAGGTCTTCCGTGGGACGAACCTCTTGTGCAAATCGCAGGAGATACAGAACGAGCGCTTGTCCGCGTACACCAACCGCCGCGATGTGCTCCTTGGTACGGATGACGATGCGAGCGATGCCGACCTTGCCCGTGCGTCGCAACGTCTCGCGCAGGAGCACGTAGCCCTTGCCCTTTTTCAAGGGCGCCAAGTAGTACGGCTTCTCGTAGTAGATCGGCTCGATGTCGCCGCCGTTGACGAAGCTCAGGATCTCGATCGTCTGCGTGAGCTTTGGATTCGCGCGGCGAAGATCGGAGTCGCTGAGCACGACGTACTCGCCCTTTTGGTGCTCGTACCCGTGCACGATCTCCGCCCACGGCACCTCTTTGCCCGTGGCCTTGTTGTAGCGGTTGTATCCGACCGGCGAGAGGTCGCGACGATCGATGTACGAGAGCTTGATCTCGCTCGGCGTTTCCGCGGCGACCAATCCGACTGGAATCTCCACCAGTCCGAACGAGATAGCGCCCTTCCAGATCATACGGTCGACCATGACTTTGCCTCGCTGTCCGCGTTGTATGGTGTAGAAAGGAGAACGACGAACTCCCTAGTTCCATCGATGCGCGCTCTCTCGCGACTCACCTCGAGTGCGCCCCACACTCGATGGTGCGCACGTGAAGTGTGACGCGCCCTCCGGCTCCGCAAGCGGTAGGCCGATGCACGCTCAGGGATATCGACGTGCACGAGAAGGTCGAGGGTTCACGACTTCTCGGTAGCGCCGCATCGTTGGCACGGAACTAGCCTTCGCAGCGAGTCGATTTCCAACGAACCGCTGCCCAGGAGCCACACATGCTGAATTCGAAATCTCTCGTCGCGCTCGCCATCGCTGGCGGCGTGCTGTGTTTCACGCCCCTGCTCGAGTCGTGCCGCAGCACGACGTCCGCCTCGTCGCAGATGAGCGACACCACGATCACGAGCAAGATCAAAGCGAAGTACGTCGGTGATGCCGACGTCAAGGTCTTCGACGTCTCGGTCAACACCGAAGAAGGTGTCGTCTATCTGACGGGCCGCGTCGACACGCAGGCCCAAAAGGAAGAAGCGGAGCGCCTCGCTTGGAACACCGATGGAGTGACGCAAGTCGTCAACCACATCAAGGTAGGCGACAAGACCTAGCGCGTCATCACGGAGGAGAGTCATATCTGGGCGCCGCTTGCGGCGCCCTTTTCGTTTCCACCGATGGTTGCGCCGAGTGGGGCGCGCGCCGGCGAAGGACGCCTCCTCTTTCTCGCTCGTCTGGAAGACCTCCGCGAGGTGGAAGCTCGACGAAACGACGCGAGGAGACGGATTCGACGAATCCATCTCCCCGCACGAATTCAACGCGCTCTCAGCTCCGGCGAGCGAGCTTCTTCTTCACCGTCCTCTTCGGCGCCGCGGCGCGCGCCGACTTTGCGGCGGGCTTCTTCGCGGGAGCGATCGACTTCGGTTCGGGCGACTTCTTCACTTTCGTCGCCGGAGTTGCGGTGCCACGTCGAGCGGACTTGCTCGTCGAGCTCGCCGCTTTGCTGTCTTTGCCGCCAAGCGCCGCGAGCACCTGATCGACGTGTCCTTCGACCTTCACCGGCGACCAGACGTGTGCGATGCGGCCTTTCTCGTCGATCATGAACGTGGAGCGAATCGTTCCGACGATTGGTTTGCCGTAGAGAATCTTCTTACCGTACGCGCCGAACGCCTTAGCCACGGAGTTGTCGGCGTCGGTCAAGAGCTCGAAGGGCAGCTCGTACTTCTTATTGAACTTGGCGTGCGACGCGCCGCCGTCCTTCGAGACGCCGAACACTTCGGCGCCGGCCGATCGCACGCGCGCGAGGTTGTCGCGGAAATCGCACGCTTCGCGCGTGCACCCGGGCGTGTCGTCCTTGGGATAGAAGTACAGCACGGTCTTGCGGCCGCGCAGATCCGCAAGCGATACATTGCGACCGGAAGTGGAAGGCAGGGAGAACGACGGAGCAGGACGGCCGACTTCGAGCATGTTGAGTTCCTAAGGTTGGGCTTGCGCACGGTTCGTGGCGCGGTGAGAGCATCCTAGCGCGCTGCTCGACCCGTCCAAAGGACGCCGACACTGGTATTCACGCGCTTCGACGCCGGAGCAACACGGCGATCGCGACGCCGCCGAGGATCATCGCGCCTGCGATCGCGAGGCGCACCCGGATCGTCTCGCCGAGGATGAGCACGCCGGCGCAAGCGGCGAACACGGGAACCGTGAGCTGAATCACCGCCGCGCGCGTCGCGCTGAGTCCAGGCAACGCGAGGTACCACAAGCTGTAGCCCAGTCCCGACGCCAGCGCACCGGAACACGCCGCGAGCACGACGCCTCGTGTCGACACATGCGTCGACGACCACGCGAGTGCGAGCCCCGCGAGCGCCATCGGAACGCTGCGCGCGAAGTTCGAGGCCGTCGCGAGCAGTGGCGCGCGGCTCCTTCGACCGCGCAGCGAGTACACGCCCCATGCGCACCCGGCGAGCGACATCAAGCACAGGCCGATCCAGTCGGGCGCATCGGCCGAATCGGAAGTCGCAGTGCTCGGCCACGTCAGAACCACGAGTCCGGTGAACGCGATCACGAGGCCCACCCATTCACCTGCGCTCGGACGCTCGCCGCGGTAGAGACCCCAGCCGATCATCGTCGCTTGTACCGTCGCGAACAGGGCGAGCGCGCCGACTCCGGTCGAGAGCCGCAAGTACGCGAGCGAGAACGCCGCGGCGTACGTGAAGAGTGCGGCAGCGGACGCCCAACTAGCTCCTGAAGCGTCGGAACGCGAGGGGGATGTCGCTCGCACGAGCACAAAGAGCATGACCGCGCCGCTCACGAGGCGCACTCCCGTGAACGACCACGCGTCGATGGTCCGCGCTCCAAGTGCTGCGCGACACAAGAGTGAATTCGCCGCGAAGCCGATGAGCGCGGTGGTCGCGGCGAGCGTCGTGCGAGCCGGGGCGCGCATGGTCATGTCGCGCGGACGAGACGTCGCAACGCGGCACGCAACCGCGCGTGTTCGTCGATGAGCCGCACGCCGTCCGATTCGCGGCGTCCACCCTTCGCACGCAGAATCGCTCCCAGCGCGCCGCGATCGCGCGTGTTCCATCGCGCGACTTCCGGAAGCGCTGCGACGAGCGGCGCCCAACGCTCGAACGAGAGGCGTTCGCCCGGCGGAAGACGACGCCACGCGCGCTGGCCGACGAGCTTCGCGGTTTCGGCCGCACACTCCAGGGCGGCGCGCTCACGGTCGGCGCCGAACCGCTGCGCGACGTAGTCCGTGATCGCCGCTCCGACGCGATCGAGCGGGAACTTGCCGAGCACGTCGTCGCGCTTGCGGCCCAGCTCGAAGTAGAGCTCGTGTGCCGCGAGCTTTTCGAGGGTCGCGAGGTTCGAACGATGCTTGGGCGCGCGGCGAATCCGCGCGAGCTCCTTCTGCATCAACCGGCGCGCTTCGATCGCCCGCGGACGAAACCCGAGCTTCTGATAGAACCACCACGCGCCGGACGAAAGACCCTCGTCGTTCTCGTACCCCAGTTGGTACGGCGGCACCATGAACGTGTCGACCTCGAAGAGCGCGCGTGCCGTCGCGAGCGCTCTCGCATAGACGTACGCCGCCTCCGCGCCGCGGTACGCGTCGAAGACGTTGTACGCGACCTCGGCGGAGCGGAAGAGCGTGCTGACCAGGACGTACCCGATCGGCACGTCGTTCCGCAGCGTCACGAAGCCGTACACCGATTCGAGCAGGAGCCTCCGCTCGGGCCGCACGCCCATCACCGCGAACTGCAAACCGTCGCCGCAGTCGACGAGGCGCACGTCGCGCTCGTCCGCGTGCATGAACGCTTCCAGATCTCGCGCGCGAGTCACCATCGCTTCGCGCGCGAGCTGCACGAGCTCGCGACCGACACGCACCGACACGTCGCGCACAGCCTCCGGCGGACGCCGGATCTCGCGTGCAAGATCCGGCCGTTCGCGCCGGAGCGCCGTCCGCTGAAACACGGGTGCTCCGGTCGCGAACCGTGCGCGCGAGCGCGACGGTGTCCCACGACCAGGCAAGAGTCGCAGCGGCAAGTCGAGCTCGTCGGCGAAGCGCTCGCGCGCGAACACGTGCATGGGCAGCGCTTCCATACGGCGGACCAGGAACTGCGCGTCGCTCGCCTTCGGCCCCTTAAGCCGTTCGATCTGTTCACGCGCGGTGACGGACTTCGCGTCGAGCGCGCTCGACTCGCCCCATAGCAAGAGCATCCACAGATTGCGCCCGAGCAAGTCCTCGTTCTCGAACTCGTCCCAATCGACGCGCAGCGCCGGCCCGAAGCGCCGCGCGAGCCAACTCGCGGTCGGCGCGTAGAAGCGATAGCCGATCGCCGTGCCGGCGACGCCGGAGTCCGCGAGGTCGTCTTTGAAGCGACGCAGGTCCGCGCGACGTTCGAACTGCTGGAGCAGCCGTTCACTCAGCGCGAGGACCCGTCCGTCGTCGGGATACGCGCGCAGGAAGATCAAAGCTTCGTGAAACGCGAGGACCTGACGAGCGCTCGACAGCCGCGCCCGCGAGAGCTTGCGGATGAGCTCGAGCTTGCGGTCCGCGACGCCCGGCGCGAACTCGTGCACGATCCGGCAGAGCGCGCCGAGATCCGAGGTTGCACGCACCGAGGGTGTCATCGCGTCCAGGAACGTAGCAGCGCACGTTGGCCTGCACCAAAACTCGGGGTAGGATTTCAAACCTGCCGTCGCCGTTTTGGCCCGGCATCCACCCGACCCCGGAGGCATCCCATGACGAAGCAAGAGTCCGTCGTCCGCGCCTCCGGCCTCGCGTAACGCGATTGCGTTCGCGGCGCGTTCTTGCGCCGCGCGTGAGGCCGAGAGCTCGATCGTGCGCTCCTCCGAGCGCTGCGCTCCCGGTCCGTCCGTGCTGCATGTTCAGCTCGCGTCCGAGAGCGTTCCATCCGCGATCGCGGGGTTCTCGCTCCGCATCGCGCCTCGACGATACGGCGAACGACGAAATGGGACGGATGACAGGGATGATCCAGTGGAACGAAATGAAAAGGACGAGCTGCGTGAGCGGCTTCTAAGAGGGGTCGGCAAAGAACCGAGTTACGACGAAAAGAAGCGCCTGCGCGAGAGCACGCGCGCCAAGCATGCGGAGCGGCAGCGCAAGCGACCGCGCGGGCGTGAGTGGGACGACGATGACGAGGGGATCGAGTCGATGGCGGCTGCGCACACGCGCCGCGACGCCGTGCAGCCGCACGAGCTCGCGGTCGATGACGATGTCGTCGGCGAGGACGCGCTCGTCGTCGGCGTCGCCCGGACGAGTGTGCGCGTGCGGACACCGAGCGGCGAAACCGACGCGCTCGTGAGCGCGCGCGACGGCTCCATCGTCGTCGGCGACTTGGCCGTGATCGAGCAGGTCGATGCGCGGACGGCGATCGTTCGCGCCATTCGATCGCGACGCACACGGCTCTCGCGGCCCGATCCGGGCGATCCGCAGCGCGAACGCGTGATCGCTGCGAACGTCGACATCGCGGTCATCGTGGTGTCGGCGTCGGCACCGCCCTACAAGCCGGCGTTCGTCGACCGAATGCTCGTCGCCGTCCAGTTCGGCGGCGTCGCTCCGGTCGTGTGCATCAACAAGGTCGATCTCGCCGTCGCTAGTGAAGACCTGCGCACGCTCGAACTCGCCCGCGCGTCGATGCGCGCGCTCGGCGTGCCGATCGTCTTGGCGTCGGCGTCCGATCGCACAGGCGTGGAAGAGCTGCGCGCGCTCGTGAATGGCAAGCGGTGCGTCTTCGTCGGACACAGCGGCGTAGGAAAGTCGTCGCTCGCCAACGCGCTCGATCCCGGTGGGTCGCGAGCCACGGGGCATGTACGCGATTCCGACGGCCGAGGTCGCCACACGACGACGGGTTCGTCGCTGCGCGAGACGTGGCCCGGCACCGAGATCGTCGACACGCCCGGCGTGCGTCAGTTCGGACTCTTCGGCGTCGATCGCGGGAGCCTGGCGGCGTACTTCCCCGACTTCACCGAAGCCGCGAGCGACTGTCGCTTCCGCGATTGCACTCACCTCGTCGAACCGGAGTGTGGCGTGAAACGTGCGGTCGACGAAGGCCGGGTCGCGGCGTCGCGCTTGGCCGTCTACGCGCGGCTTCGAGCGGAGCTCTGCGATCGGTGACGTCGCTTGCGAGCGAGCTCGACGTCCGCCTTCACACTGCAACCGTCGATGTGGTCGTTGACGAGGCCCATCGCCTGCATGAACGCGTAGACCGTCGTCGGACCGACGAAGCTGAAGCCGCGCTTCTTCAAGTCCTTCGAGAGCGCCTTCGACTGCGGCGTGCTCGCGAGCTCGCGCAGCACGGCGTGCGTCAGGCGCTCCGGCCGCTCTTCCGACGACGGCTCGAACTGCCAGAAGTAGGCAGCGAGAGATCCGTGTTCGTCGACGAGCTCTCGCGCGCGCTGCGCATTATTAATGGTCGACTCGATCTTGCCGCGGTGACGGACGATGCCCGCGTCGCCGAGGAGCCTCGTCACATCCCGCGCTCGAAAGCGCGCCACTGCGTCGAAGTCGAAGCCGGCGAACGCGCGGCGGAAGTTCTCGCGCTTGCGCAGGATCGTCAGCCAGCTGAGTCCCGACTGGAATCCCTCGAGGCAGATCTTCTCGAAGAGGCGCCGGTCGTCGGTGACGGGCCTCCCCCATTCGACGTCGTGGTAGGCGACGTAGTCCGGCGCCGACGCGCACCACGCGCAACGCAAATTGCGGTCGGTGCCGCGCACCAATCCCTTCGGATGAGAAGCCACTCGCGATGAACGTTAGGCGGCGCGCGACGGATCGACAAGACCTTCACAACGCACGCCGCGCACACGCACCGGTCGACCCTATGATGTCGCGCCCATGTCGCACGCGATCCGCTGCCGTTCACTCGTCAAGACCTACGCGGGTAGACCGCCGGTCGAGGCCGTGCGCGGTCTCGATCTCGAGGTCCGCACGGGCGAGTGCTTCGGTCTGCTCGGTCCAAATGGAGCCGGCAAGACGACGACGGTGGAGATCCTCGAGGGCATCCTCGCGCCGACTTCCGGAGACGTCGAAGTGCTCGGCCTGCGCTGGGAGCACGACGAACGCGCGCTGCGGCAGCGGATCGGCGTGTCGCTGCAAGAGACGCGCTTCACCGACAAGCTCACCGTGCGCGAGACGCTGCAGCTCTTCGGCTCGTTCTACGCGCGCGGCCGATCGGCGGACGAAGCGATGAACGACGTAGGCCTTTCGGAGAAGCGGTCGTCGTACGTCGTGAATCTTTCGGGCGGTCAGCGTCAGCGTCTCGCCGTCGCGTGCGCGCTCGTCGGCGATCCCGATCTCTTGTTTCTGGACGAGCCGACGACCGGTCTCGATCCCCAGTCGCGTCGGCAACTCTGGGACATCATCCGCGATCTGCGCGGGCGCGGCCGGACGATCGTCTTGACGACGCACTACATGGACGAAGCCGAGCGGCTCTGCGATCACGTCGCTGTCGTCGATCAAGGCAAGGTGATCGCACTCGGTTCGCCGGCGGAGCTCATCCGTTCGCTCGGTGGAGATCACGTGGTCGAGTTCGCGCTGGACGGCGCACGGAAGAACGAGCCGTCGGCGAAGTCCGAAGTCGACCTCGAGCCGCTGCTCGCGCTTCCATCGGTGCGCTCGGCGCGCGCGGAAGGGCCAGCCGTGCAACTCACGGTCGCCGAGCCGCACGTCGCGATTCCCGCGTTGATGGAACACCTCGAGCGCGGCTCGCGCGTCCTTTCGCAACTCTCCACGCGGCACGCGAGCCTCGAAGACGTCTTCGTTTCCCTCACGGGCCGCCACTTGCGCGATGAGTGAGCGACGCAATCCGTTTCGCGAGCTCTTCCTCGCGCGTCTGCGCGAGTTCGTGCGCGAGCCAGGCGTGCTGTTCTGGGTATTCGGGTTTCCGATCCTTCTCGCGATCGGCCTCGGTCTCGCATTCCGCAACAAGGCGCCCGACGAGATCCACGTCGGTGTGCTCGATGCCGCGGGCGCGGACGAGGTGGTGCGCGCGCTCACGCCGGCGGACGGATTCCACGTCGAGCGCGTCCAGGCGTCGGACGCCGATCAAGTGCTTCGTCTCGGCAAGGTGTCGCTCATCGTCGTGCCCGGACGCGAGTACGAATACCGCCTCGATCCAACGCGCCCCGACAGCTTGATGGCGGAGCTGCGCGTCAACGATGCGCTGCAACGCGCCGCGGGCCGCGCCGACCCCGTGGCCGTGCACACGACGCACGAGACGAAACCCGGTGCGCGCTACATCGACTTCCTCATCCCCGGCCTCCTCGGGATGAACATCATGAGCGGCGGCATGTGGGGCATCGGTTTCGTGCTCGTCGACATGCGCTCGCGCAAGCTGCTCAAGCGTCTCGTCGCCACGCCGATGCGACGCACTCATTTCCTAGGCGCGATGATGGCGAGCCGCATGGTGATGGTGATCGTGGAGATGTTCCTGCTGTTGCTCTTCGGCTGGCTCGTGTTCGACGTGTCGTTGCAGGGACCGATGTGGCACCTGGCCTTGCTGTCCGTCATCGGCGCGTGCTCGTTCGCGAGCCTTGGACTGCTCGTCGCGAGCCGCACGCCCAAGACCGAGACCGTCTCGGGTCTGATGAATCTCGTCATGCTCCCGATGTTTGTGTTCTCCGGTATCTTCTTCTCGTCGGACCGATTCCCCGACGCGATCCAGCCGGTCGTGAAGGCGCTGCCGCTCACTGCACTCAACGACGGACTGCGCGCGGTGATCCTCGAGGGCGCCGACCTGCCGTCACAACTCCCGCGCATCGCGATCTTGATCGCGTGGGGCGCGGTGTCGTTCGTCGTCGCGCTGCGCGTGTTTCGGTGGAGTTAATCGAGCGTACGCAGCGTCACTTCTTACGCACGTCCTCGAGCCCCGCCGCCGGTGACTTGTATCGACCCGTGCGAATCTGCCGCACAGTTTCGACGAGACTGCGCGCCGCGTTGACGACTTCCTTCTGGATCGCCTTGTCCGCGTCGAGATCGTCGTGACTCGTTGCGTACGGCCGGTAGTAGCCGACGTATCGACCGATCGCTGCGCTCGGCCCCGCTTGGATGAGCTCCATGTCCGTCAGCCAATCACACAAGATTCGCCGCAGATTCTCGACACCTGCGGCATCGCCGTGCACGACCACGGAGAACGCGCGGCCGGCGAGGTGCTTCGGATAATCCCAGCCGGCGAGCTCGAGCGCCTTCGCGCGCACGGGATCTTTGCCGCCGGTCGACGTCGGATCGGGATTGCCGCCGTCGGCGCAGACCATGCGGTCGATCATGGACTTGAGCGGCGACGGCGCCTGATACCAGTTGACCGGCGCGACGATCATCACGCCGTGCGCGGCCGACCAGCGCGGATAGATCTCGTTCATCCAGTCGTTCACTTGGCCGAGCGCGTGATTCGGATAGCACGAGCACGGCCAGTTGCAGAGGGGCATCGCGGTCGACACGCATGCCTTGCACGGCAGGATGACGCGGTGTGCTTCCGCGGAAACGCGCGACAGGTCGAGGAAGTCGACCTCACATCGCGCGCCCTTCTCGATCGTCTTCTGCGCGATCTTCGCGAGCCGGTACGTCTTCGACATCTCGCCCGGGCACGTCTGATCGCTGCGCGCCGAACCGTTGACGATCAAGAATCGATGTGGCGAGCGCGGGCTCCGCTGCCGCCGTTCCGCCGCGTGGATCGCCTTGCGCGTCGCGCTCCATTCGATCGGCAGGTCGAAGGACGGATCAGCGAAACTGCGACCGGCCTTCTTGGTGCGCGGACTCTTGTGGTACTCGGTGTAGTTCGTCCACGCGATCTCGGCGACCTTATCGATCTCCTTCGACACCACTTCGAACGTCGGGTCGTAGAAACGTTCGAGGAAGCGTCGTTTGAACTCCGTCTTCGAGAGCGCGGCGCTCTCCATGCCGGTCACCACGCGCGGCCTGACACGCTTTCTGGACGGAGATTTCGACATCGCTCGCTCCTTTTGGGCCGCACGTCACGCGCGACGTCGCCATTGTGCACCGTAGAATGCGCGCATGAGAATCCTTGTCTTGCTCACGATGCTCGCGAGCTGCGCGGCGCCGGCGGCCACGCATTCCATCGTCCAAGTCCCGAACGCGCCCGAGGAGATCGGCTCGCTACGCAACGCACGCGTGGCGATCGAGCGCGGTCCCATTGCGCCGACGTTGACCTATTTCGCGGAGGAGCTCACTCCCGCGCAGCACGAAGAGCTCGCGCGTCTCGCCCCACGGATCCAGGTAGTCACCGGCCTGACGCGCGAAGCGGCGCTGGCGCGCGCAGGCGAGGCTTACGGCATCGACGGTCGCTACGCGACGCCCGACTTCGTGCGCGCGGCGCACCAGCTCGCCTGGGTGCAGGCGCAGAGCGCGGGCGTCGAGAGGTATCTCGCGGTGCCCGAGATCGCATCGAACGACGGAATCGTCCTCACGAACTTGCGCGCCGTCCACGGACCGACGATCGCCGATCACGCGTTCGCGATGCTGCTCGCGCTGACGCGTGATCTGCCCGTGCACCTCGCCGGCAAGAGCGAGGGCCGTTGGATTCGCGAAGGCTCCGACACGCTCGAACCGATCGCACTGCAAGGCCGCACGCTGCTCGTCGTCGGACTCGGCGGCATCGGCAGCGAGATCGCGCGCCGCGGCGAGGGCTTCGGCATGCGCGTGATCGCGACGCGCCGCAGCGATGATCCCGCGCCGAGCTTCGTGGAGCGCGTCGGCAAGCCGACCGACTTGCTCGCGATGCTGCCGGAAGCCGACGTGGTCGCGATCTGCGTCCCGCTGACACCGGAGACCGAACACCTCTTCGATCGCGCCGCGTTCGCCGCGATGAAGCGCCGCAGCTACATCGTCAACATCGCGCGCGGGCAAGTGATCGAGACGGACGCACTCGTCGACGCGTTGAAGTCGGGTCACCTCGCCGGCGCGTGCCTCGATGTCACGGATCCTGAGCCGCTGCCGGCGGAGCATCCGCTGTGGGACTTTCCGAACGTGATCATCACGCCGCACGTGTCCTCGCGCGCTGAGTTGACCGAGGAGCGCGGCTGGGCGCTCTTTCGCGAGAACCTGCGGCGCTTCGATGCGGGTGAGCCCTTGTTGAACGTCGTCGACAAGACCGCGGGATACTGACGTCATGGAACTCGCGGTCGAGACGCACGAGCTGCGCAAGCACTTCGGTCCGCTCGCCGCGGTCGATGGCGTCGCCCTCGCCGTTCCGAGCGGCAGCTTCTACGGATTCCTCGGACCCAACGGCGCGGGCAAGTCGACGACGATCAAGTGTCTCACCGGGCTTCTGCGTCCGAGCGGCGGCACGATGCGGATCCTCGGCATCGATCCGATCGCCGATCCCATTGCGGTCAAGCGCCAAGTTGGTGTCGTGCCGGAAGACCTCGCACTGTTCGACCGATTGACCGGCGCCGAGACGTTGACGTTCGTCGGCCAGGTGTACGGCCTCGACAAGACTGCGATGCGCGCGCGCTCGATCGAGCTGCTCGAGCTGATGGACCTCGCGCCCGCCGCGCGCGATCTCGTCGCGGACTACTCTCATGGAATGCGCAAGAAGCTCGCGCTCGCCGTCGCGCTCCTGCCCGCACCGCGCCTCTTGTTCCTCGACGAGCCGTTCGAGGGCATCGACGCGATCGCGTCGCGGCAGATCAAGGACCTCCTCGCCGCGTTCGTGAAGAACGGCGGCACGATCTTCCTGACGTCGCACATCCTGGAGATCGTCGATCGACTGTGCGACCACCTCGGCGTGATCCACAAGGGCAAGCTCGTCGCGCAAGCGCCGCTCGCGGAGTTGCGCGCCGGTGTCGGTGTCGGAAAGACCGTCGAAGAGATCTTCCTCGACGTCGTGGGCGCGGAGAAACAAGTCGCGCCGACCTTCGAGTGGCTCCGACGTTGATCCGTTTCCTGCGCGCGTTCGCTTGGCTGCGCTGGAGGCTCGTCGTAAATGCGCTGCGCGGCGGCCGTCGACGCGACGCGATGGAGAGCTTTTCGCGCATCTCCGCGCTCGGCATACCGCTGTTGCTGGCGTGTCTGATCGGCGGCATCGCCGTCGTTCTCGGCGCCCTCGGCTACTTCGGCGGGGCCGAAATGGGGAGCGGTTCCGTGCGCGCGATCCGCGTCATGGCTGTAC
The DNA here is from genome assembly GCA_031363505.1 of Planctomycetota bacterium. Taxonomy (GTDB): domain Bacteria; phylum Planctomycetota; class UBA1135; order UBA1135; genus JANLUN01. The sequence continues at coordinate 22,849 of JANLUN010000544.1, forward strand.
CGCGAGTGCTGCTGTTCTTGTTGATGCTGTGCATGGTCGTGATTCCGACGAGACGGATGTCCGTCGCCGGACACGCACGTTTTCTGTTGTTGCCGATCCCGCGCCGAGCGCTTCACCTGCTCGAGCTGCTGACGAGCATCGCTGGACCGTGGATCGCCGTGCTCTTGCCTGGGTTCGCGCTGATCGCGACGGGACTCCTCGTGTCGAGCCGCGCGGGCGTAGCGGTCGTCGCGTTCGCCGCCGCACTCGCGCTCGTCGCGTTCTTGGCTTCGCTCAACACCGCGGTGGCGTCGCTCACGAACTGGATCTTGCGCAATCGCCGCCGGAGCGAGATCACCGCGCTGCTGGGCGTGCTCCTGTTCACACTCGCCGCGGTTGCGCCGAACTTGGCGTCGAAGGCATTCGGCAAGCGGCTTCGTGTCGGAGTGGATTCCGGACAGCTCGTCGAGGGGTTCGATCGCGATCTCCCCGAATGGAGTCGCGCGCTTCCGTCGGAGCTTTACGGCCGCTCGATCGAGCATGCGGTCGAAGGCCGAGACATGACGGCCTGGTTCAGCGTCGCGCTGCTCGCCCTCGAGGCCCTCGCTCTCTACTCGCTGTCGTCGCTCCTCCACACGAAGCTCCTCGAGTCTTCCGAGAGCAGCCGCGGGCGCAGCTCCTCGGTTCCGATTCGAACGAGCGCGTTTCGGATCCCCGGCCTCACGAACGCCGTGTCGGCGATCGCGATCGTGCAAGCGCGCACGTCTCTACGGTCGGTCCGCGGTCGGATCGCCATCATGCTTCCGGCCGCGGTCGTCGCAGTCCTCGCGCTCGCCGCGCGCTACGCGCCCAACGAGCTGCCTGCGGGCGGATACTTGAGTGCTCACGGCCCGCTGCTTCTCGGCTGCGGCATCATGTTCAGCCTGTTCGCGTTCTTGGCGTTCACGATGAATCAGTTCGCGACGGATCGCGCGGGTGTCGCGCGATGGATGCTCGCTCCGGTCTCCGAGATCGAGCTCGTGCACGGCAAGGCCGTGGGGTGCGCTCTGGTCCTCTCCATCCCGGTTCTGCTGTCGTTCATCGTGGCGCTGAGCATGTCCCCCGGCGGAACGTGGATCGCGTGGATCTCCGTGCTCGTGGGCGGAGTCGCGACGTACCTACTGATGAGTCCAGTCGCCGTGCTGATGTCGGCGTTGTTCCCCGTCGCAGCGGACTTGAGCAAGACCGGCAACGGTGGGAACCCTCACGGACTCGCGATGTTCACCGGGATGGCGCTCGTGGGCACGCTCTCGAGCATTCCGACCGCGATCCTCGTGATCGTCGACCATCGGATGCAGCGGCCGGTCTTGGCGCTGGCGCTCGTCGTCGCATGGGCCGCGATCGCCTTCGTCGTCGCCTTGCCGGCGCTCAAGATGGCCGCGGGCGCGGTTGCTTCCCGGCGCGAGAGCCTCGTGCTCGCCGCGCGCGAGCGGTGAGCAGTCGCGTACGACGAAACCGCAACGCTGGTTGAGCACGGAGTCGGGGTATCCTCCGCCCCCGCTTCGTTAAGGAAGGATCCGTCCCATGCAGCTCTTCCCGCTTCTATTGACCCTCGCGTTCGTACTCCCGCAATCGACGAGGGAGCGCGCGCCGACGCCGGAGCCGACGGCGACGAAAGATCCCGCGCTCGAACGGCTCGAGAAGTCGCCGCGCCACCACGAGTGGGTCGACATCCAGGGCCAGGAGCGCAAGGTGCACTGCTTCGTCGCGTACCCAGAGTTGAAGCAGAAGGTGCCGGCTGTGCTCGTGATCCACGAGAACCGCGGTCTCAACGACTGGGCGCGCGCGATCGCGGACGACCTCGCGGCGGCGGGCTATGTCGCGATCGCACCGGATCTCCTGTCGGGCAAAGGCCCCGATGGCGGGCACACGCCGACGTTCCAGACTTCCGATGCGGCGCGCGAGGCGATCTACACGCTCGATGCGGACGCGGTCGGTGTAGAGCTCAACGCGATCGCCGATCACGTCGCCAAGCTCGCAGCGTGCGACGGAACCGTCAGCGTCGCCGGCTTCTGCTGGGGCGGTTCGAAGTCGTTCGACTTCGCGACACGACGCAAAGGATTGAAGGCGGCGTTCGTGTTCTACGGCAGCGCAACGGAGGACGCAGCCGCGCTCGCGAAAATCGAGTGCCCGGTGTACGGCTTCTACGGTGAGAGCGACGCGCGGATCACCGAAGGCGTTTCCGCAACAGCGCAAGCGATGAAGGAAGCCGGCAAGACGTTCGAGCCGGAGATCTACGCCGGAGCAGGACACGGATTCATGCGCAGTGGCGAGGCGGCCGATGCGTCGGATGCGAACAAAAAGGCGCGCGCGGATGCGTGGGCGCGTTGGAAGAAGCTCTTGGCGGGTTCGAGCGCGAAGTAGCGCGCGACGGCGTCACTCGCCCTGGAACTTGTCGTGCCCGCTCTTCTTGAGCGCGCCGAGCTGCGTCTTCATCAGGTCTTGCGCCGCTTCGTACTTCCCGTCGAGGATCGCGATCTCCATGTCGCACGCGACCTTGAGCACTTCGACGAGCGTCTTGCGGTACTCGGTCATGAACGCGGGGCGCGCGTCGGCCGCAACAGCGGCCGCGGTGTCGGGCGTCATCGCCTTCGCCGCGATCACCGCGCTTTGGAGCTTGGCGATTTGCGCCAGCGATTCGTCGCGATTGTCGTCCGTGATCCCTCGACCGAGCGCTTTTCCGACGCCGTTGATCTGACGCATCGCCTGCTCGAGCTCGTCGTTCGCAGCGGAGGCCACGGTCGAAGCCGCGTCCGCATTGCGCGTGGTCATCCAGAACGCCGATGCGACGAAGACGGCGCACAGCAAGAACAGCGGAAGGACGGAACGAGCGATCGGACGGACGAAGCTCATGAGACGGAGGACTCCTGGTGTTGGGCTGACGCGCGACGCGCAGCCGAGTTCGAAGCCGGCACGCGCCGGGTGTAGGAAGGATACTCGCTGCGCACTCTTCGTGGCAGCTGCGGCACGGGGCACAAGGGCACGACGCGCGGCGGTCGAAGCGTAATTCTGACGGTGGTCGTCTGCCGAACCGCTCGGACGGTCCGTCGGAGTGTCCAGTCGACGGCCGCATCCGTACGCTACCGCCACCATGGCCACGCAGCGCTTCCGCTTCCTCGTGCATGATGAACGACTCGCCATCTGCCGCCTGTCACCCGACGCTCCGGTGCCCGCGTGGGCGCGCGGCAAGTTCGTCAATACGGCGCGCACACCGGCCGAGCTCTCGATCGTGTGCGCGCAGCAGCATGTCCCGCGCGAGACAGTGCACGAGCGCGACAAAGTTGCACTCGGCATCGAAGGCACGATTCCGATGACTTCGATCGGCATCCTCGCGACGCTCTGCGGTGCGCTCGCCGAGGCGCGCGTGCCCGTGTTCGTCCTCTCGACGTACGACACGGATTGGCTGCTCGTGTCGGCGGACCGGATGCCGGCGGCGAAGACGGCACTCGAGTCGGTGGGGCATGAAGTGCGCGGAGCAGTGCCGAGCGCGTGAGCGTGATGCGCGAAGTCCTCCACTTGACGGCCGCCGACGTGCGCATCCTGCCGTGGAAGAACGGCCGCGGAATCACCGAGGAGCTCGCGATCTGGCCGCACGGCGCGACGCTCGACCGCGGCGACTTCGACTGGCGCATCTCCAAGGCCGCCGTCGACGACTCCGGTCCGTTCTCCACGTTTCCAGGCTTCGATCGACTCTTGCTCGTGACGAGTGGCGACGGATTCATGCTCACGCACGGTGACCACGCGCCGCGCACGCGCGTGCGGCGCTTCGAACCGTATCTCTTCGCGGGCGATTGGCCGACGACGGCCGAGCTGATCAGCGGCACGGTCTCCGATTTCAACGTGCTGCTGCGACGCGGGGAGTGGCACGCGAACATCGAGGTGCTCCGACTCAGACGGCGACGCGCGCGCGAGGCTCTCTCGGCCGGACATGCGTTCGTGCACATGATCTCGGGCCGTCTACTCGCGCGCGTCACGGCGGAAGAGGATCCGTTCGAGTTGGAGCAGAACGAGAGCCTGTGGGTGCGCGAGCTCGCCGACGGCGACGAGCTCGATCTCGCCGGCGCGTCCGAGGACTGCGTCGCGCTGCTCGTGCGGATCGGTCGCGCCGAAGATCGCGAGCGCAACTGAGTGCGGCCGTCGCGGACGAGTTAGTTCCCGCGCGCCACGCCGCGGAAGCCTCGGCCTTCGAGCCACTCGACGAGACGCTCGCGCTGATCGCCTTGCACCACGATCATTCCTTCCTCGACGCGCGCTCCCAATCCCAACGCGCGCGAGATCTCGCGCGCCAGTAAATCGAGATCATTGCCGGCGAGTCCGGGCCCGTCGGCGATCGTGACAGTCTTTCCGCCGCGGCCGGCGCGCTCTTGTCGAACCGTGACGCGCTCGTGACTCGATTGACTGCGTGAATCGTTGCGTGCGGACGCCGAGGCAGGCTTCGCCGCAGCGGAGGACTTCGATGCGTCGGACGGCTTCCGCGCGACGCGTGGTTGCTCGGCGGCGGAGCGCGCCTGCGCTGGCGAATTCGCAGCAGTCGACGGCGCACGCCCACCGAGCGCCGCGAAAGGATTGTGCTTGAGGCCGCCCTTGAGCGGATCGAGATCGGGCGTGGGATCGGGCTCGCGGCGTGCCATGGGACGCTCACGATCCTCCACGGCGCTCGGGCCGCGCGTCAAGCGCGTTCGTGCGGCCGTCGCGTGCTCACCGTGCGAGCCTCACGCAAACAGCTCGCGATCAAGTCCCACCGCTCGTCTTGCCGATGGTGCCCCGCGTGATCGAGCCCGCGGGGGCGTGCATCGATCGAGGCAGAAGTGAGTTCCAGCTCTAGGCCGCTCTTCGGCCGCTCTTGGCAGAGGCTTTCGATGAACATGCAGTCGTTTCGGTTCGGTTTCTTCACGTCGCTCTTCGTCACGTCGCTCGCAGTCGCGCCGGCGAATGCACACGCGCTCAACACCGGATCCAACTCGTCGACGCCGCCACGCGACACCAGCACGAGCGCACCCATCGGTTCGGCGACATTCGGCTTTGGTGACACGTTCATCTACTGCACCGCGTTGCCGAACTCGACCGGTGTTTCTGCCGCCATCGATTCCGTGGGCAGCTTGAGCATCGCTGCGAACACGTTCACGCTCCTTGTCCAGGGCGCTCCGCCGTCGACGACGGGGATGTTCTTCTACGGAACCGCGCAAGCGCAGATCCCGATGGGCGACGGAGTCCTGTGCGTGAGCGCGTTCAACCCCGGGATCGTCGCGCTTCAGCCCGGTGCGGCGCCGAACGAACTCGGACTCGTGCGGAAGAAGCTGAACTTCCCGAGCCTCTCGGGCGCGGGCATCATCGATCCCGGGAACACGTGCTACTTCCAGTACATGTACCGCGACAAGACGTCGGCGGGTTTCAACTTCAGCGACGGTTTGGGAGTGACGTTCGCGCCCTGACTCCCGGGCGCGTCACAGCTGCTCGCGCCGCAGCTCGGGAAACACCTTGCTGACCTTGTTCAGCAGGTAGTCGCCGTACGTCCCCGCGAAGTCGTGCACGCTGGCGTGATCCCAGCGTTCGTGCCGGTCGTCGACGAAGTCCGCCGTACTTCGCGTCTCGATCGGCTTGACGCGCGCATCGAAGCTCGGATCGAAGAAGAACGCGAGTGACAGTCGGTCGCGATCCGTGCGATTCGCCGCGCGGTGCGGCGTCGATCGGTAGAGACCGCGCGTCATCCGATCGAGCATGTCGCCGATGTTGCACACGAACGAGCCGTCGATCGGCGGCGCTGCGACCCAACCTTGCCGGCTCTTCACTTCGAGTCCACCGACGTCGTCCTGCTTCAGGATCGTCAGCAGGCCGTAGTCCGTGTGCTCGCCGACGCCCCATCGTGATTGTTCACCGCTCGGCCGACTCACCGCCGGATAGTTGAAGATCCGGAAGAGGATCAACGGATCGCGAGTGTACTGCCGCGCGAAATAGTCCGGCTCGAGATCCAGGCTCAGCGCGATTCCGCGCATCAGCGCGTGACCGAGTTCCGTGAGCGCGGCGATGTACGCGAGGACCGACTCACGAAAGTCCGCGATGTCCGGGAAGAGGTTCTGCCCGTGCATCGGCGTGCCACTACGCACGCGCGCATCGTCACTCGCAAGCTCGCTGCCGAAGTAGAGCCCTTCCTTGTCGTCAGGAACGCCCGACGTGAGCTCGCCGCCGACCGGAAAGTAGCCGCGCCACGCCCGTCCACCGAGCGACATGCGGATGCGCATCTTGGTCTCGAGCTCGAGCGCGAAGAACCGGCGGCCGAGATCCTCGATTCGCGCGACGAGCTGCGCATCGACACCGCGGCCGACGACGTAGAAGAAGCCCGTGTCGCGGCACGCGCGGCCGATTTCTTCCGCTGCGAAGGCCTGTCGTGAGCTGCGCTCGACGAGCGACGTGACATCGACGACGGGGACTTGCCAGATCGGAACCACGGGTGCGCGGAATCCTCGCTCGCTCAACGCGCCGTTTCCATCCTGCGCCACTCCGACGTCGACCCGACGTTGGGATCGAACCCGGCTTCGTTCGAGAGCACGTACTCGCCCTTCGGATTCGTCCACACGTCGCGGTAGCCCGACGGCAATTGCACCGCCCGACCTTCATAGGGATGGTCGTACGTCTCGACGCCGCGCACGGACTCGCTGAACTCGCGCGACGTGCGATCCGCCGAATCTTGCCGCGCCTGCCACGACGATCGCATCGAGGCCAAGATCTCGTCGTTGTTCCGCGAGATGCGGCGCGACAGCTCGCCGGCGTCGCGGATCGCTTGGAGTTGGCCCTGACGCGAGAGCTCGAGCACTTGTCCGTAGCCCGCGTACCAAGCCAGCTCGATGCGCAACGATGCGATCATCGCCTGCAGGAGCGGCGCGAGCGCGTCGATGCGATCCTTCTCCGCGCGGAACGAGTACTGATGCTCGAGACTCCAGATCGTCATCGTCGGCACCATCGGTGAGCGCGAGAGCACGACCGTCACGTAGACGTCTTCGACGATCGTCGCCGCACCGTCTAAGTACTCGAGGCGCACTTTCGCCGCGCTGACCCGCTTCTGCATGCCGGGTTCTTGGACTCCACGTTCGACGGCACGCGTCACATCGGGCAAGTCCGTCAGCGCGCCGACCTTCAGCGCGCGCACGTCCTTGCGGTACAGCGGTACGAACACGTCGCGCACGTACTGCATCACGTCGCGCGGCGGCGGATACACGACGCTGCCCAGGTAGTTCTGGCCGGTCTGGAAACCTGCCGCGCCACCACGATCGTCCCAACACGCCGGGATGATCGGGAATGCTTCGAGCGCGGCCTTGCTCTTCGGATCGCGCACCGTGAACTGCCCGCTGGCGAGGTTCGAGTACTGCATCTGCCACGCGACCCCGCCGGTGATCGACCAATCGATCGGGATGAGCATCGTGAAGGCCGTGCAACCGATGCCCGGATCGGCGACCTCGACCTTGCGAAGCTTGAGAGCGCGCGCGGGCTTCGCGCTCTGTGGCGGGGCGGCCTGCCCGCAACCGGCGACGGCCAGGTCCGCGAGCAGGAAGACCGAGAGGACGTGCAGACCGAGCATCGAAACGCGCACTGTGTTCCACCTCATGGACGCGGAGCGTAGCGCGAACCCGACGCGGACGCTTGGTGCGTGCCGCTCCGGCCCTGCGCGGAGTACCTTTTCAGATGCGGATGGTCGAAGACTGTCTGCGCGCGAGTCCCGAGCCCATGCGACGACCGAAGCGATCCAAGTTCAAGCCTTCTTCCGGCGAACCCGAGTCTCCGGCGACGCCGCAAGCGCAGCCCGTCGTGCGCGTCGCGCGCACTTCCGATCGCGTCGACCTCTGGCTCCGCATCGTCGCGACCGCGACCGGCGTGCTCGGCGCCGTGCTCGGTTACATCGGCTACCGCAACGCGCACCTCGTCGAGATCGAGCAGCGCGAGCAGCGCATCCAGCTCGATTGTGATTCCGCCGCGACGAAGCTCGATCGAGCTTGGGACGAGCTCGGCGGCTCGCCGCTGTCGACCGCGATCCAGCAATACACGAGCGAGCTGCGGCGTCTCGAGAAAGCGACCGAGCTCGTGCGAGACGCGGAAGTGCTGTGCCCCGCGTCGAACGCGCGCGCGCTGCGCATCCGCGCTCACATCTTGCGCGCGCAGAGACGTGCGCCGGAAGCGCTCCAGGTGTTTCAACGAGCACTGCAACTCGATCCGCGCGACGCGCTCGCGCAAGCCGGCATCGGGCACGCGCAGCTCGACCTCGGTCGCGAAGACGACGCGCTCGCAGCATTTCGAGCAGCGCTCGAGCTCGACCCGCGCGACGCCTCGATTCGCCAGAACTTCGGCAACTTGCTTGCGCGACTCGGACGATACGACGACGCGCTCCGCGAGTTCGACCGCGTGATCGAGCTCGCGCCGGAGGACGCGCTGACGCACAACGGCCGCGGCAACGCGCTGCGTGAGTTGCGGCGCGCAGCGGAGGCGCTGGCCGCGTACGAGACCGCGCTGCGGATCGATCCACGCTACGCGCAAGCGCACAACGGCCGCGGGAACGTGCTTCTCGATCTCGGTCGACTCGAGGAGGCGCTCGCTGCGTTCGGGCGCTGCGTGCAGCTCGATCCAGAGAACGCGCAGGCTCACAACGGTCGCGGCATCGTGCTGCGCCGCCTGCTGCGGCCGAACGATGCGCTCCCGCGCAACGGCCGCGGCAACGTGCTGTGCGATCTCGGTCAGTACCAAGAAGCGATCGGAGCGTACGAGGACGCGCTGACGCGCGACGCCCGCTTCGCGGAGCCGCACAACGGACTCGGGATCGCATTCGCCGCACTGGGTCGCCCGACCGACGCGTTGACCGCTTATGCGCGCGCGACGGAGCTCGATCCGAAGAGCGCGCTGCCGCACCAAGGACGAGGCAACGTGCTGCTCGATCTAGGCCGCACAGAGGATGCACTCGCGGCCTACGACACGGCGCTCGCGCTCGATCCGCGCTTTGCTTGGGCTCACAACGGACGAGGCAACGCGCTCGCGCGAGTGGAGCGTTGGGCGGAGGCGCTCGACGCGTACGAGCGCGCGCTCGAGATCGATGCGAACGACGTCGCTGCTCACGTCGGCCGCGGCAATGCGCTGCGCCGGATCGGCCGCGCGGACGACGCGCTCGCCGCATACGACACCGCGATTCGATTGGACTCGACGCTCGCGGCGCCGCACAACGGACGTGGCAATGTGCTCGGCGACGTCGGCCGAATCGACGAAGCACTTCAGGCGTTCGAGCGCGCTATCCTGCTGCAGCCAGACCTCGCGGGGGCGCACTTGGGGCGCGGCATGGCGCTCACGTTGCTCGGCCGCGACGAGGAAGCGCAGCAATCTCTTCAACGGGCGGAAGAGCTCGCGCGGCGAGGCGCACGATGAGCCGTCGCGCGCACTGAAGCCGCGAGGGCTGCACCGCTCGCGTAGCGCTCGCGACTCTCGATCGACGCTTTTCGGCCACCGTGGCGCGATGCGCTAGACTGCGAGGGAGTGAAGCTCGCACGCAAGGCCTGCTTGGCTGTGCTGGTACTGACTTTGGGGCTCGCCGTGTGCGAACTCGCGGCGCGCGCCTGGTCGCACTTCTATTTCCCGAAGATGATCGAGCTCGACGATCACTTCGGTTGGCGTCGTACGCCTGGTCTGGAAAAAGAGTTCACGAACGAGTGGGGCGAGACGAGCCTCGTCGTCGCGAATCGCTACGGGAATCGCGGCGTCGCGTACGCGCCGAAGCGCACGCCCGGCACTTATCGCGTGCTCGTGCTCGGTGATTCGTTCGCGGAAGGCGCGCAGGTCAACGAAGCGGACGTGTTCAGCGCGCTCGTCGAAGCGCGCGAGCCCGGCGTCGAGATGATCAACGCCGCCCTCGTCGCGTACGGCACGGTGCAAGAGTACATGTACCTGCGCGACGAAGGCTTGGCGTTCCATCCCGACTTGGTGCTCGTCTGCTTCTATCGAAACGACTTCGTCGACAACATCCTGCCGTACCACCTGCGCATGGGACCGCGGCCGTATGCGAAGCTCGCGAACGGTGCGGTGCACATCGTCGAAGAGATCACGGATGAGCCGTTCTCGGCGTTCTGCATTCCTGCGCCGCTGACGGTCTTCTTCTACCGTCACAGCTACATCTACTACGCGCTCACCGACCGCGTGTACTTCCAGCGCCATCGTCAGGAACTCTCCGATCTCGATCGAGCGAACATGGATCGCGTTCCGTGGCCGGACCGCAAGCGCGTGTTCTTCCACCTAATCGAACGGATGAACGACCTCGCGCGCGCGCACGACGCGGAGCTCGCGCTGTTCTTGATTCCGTCGCAGCAGGAGCTCGCCGACGGAGCAAGCCCAGATCACGACGAGATCGCGCGGTGGAGCGCGGCGAACGGCATCGACAGCATCCGTGGCTTGGAACCGATGCAGCGCGCGATCCACGAGGGACGCCGACCGTACTTCAACGTCGACATTCACTGGACGCGCGCGGGACACGAGATCGCCGCGGCCGAGATCGCCAAGTACGTGCGCGAGAAGCGCGCGATCCGCGATAGCAAGGGCGCGGCGAATGCGGCACCGCGGTGAGAGCTAGCGCTAGCTGTGCGCCGTCACGGTGGATAGGCAGCGATCGCCCGTCGCAGTTCCGCTTCTGAGATCGTCACCTCGAACGTCTGTTCCGCGGGTTCGTCGGCGATCGTCACGAGCTGAGGAACTGCGGGATGGATCTCGGCCTCTGGCGTCCGCGCGTCACCTTTGTAGAGGGTGAAGTGCACTTCACGTGGTCCGCTCTCGTGAGCGCTGAGGTAGGTTTCCCTCACGGATGAGAAAGATTCGGCGGACCGATTCTCTCGATCCCGCGACTGCGCGTGCTTCGGCTGCATGCACGCCGGCGCGTTTGAAGGCTCGGGGTAACTTGACACGCTCGTGAGCCAACGCCGCGTGGACCGACAAGAATGGCAGTCGCACGCGAATCGACTCGCCGCGATTGCGGTCATTTCGCGATCGCTTTAGATTCTCGGCTCGCTCGAGTCTCACGAAACGCACGCGCCGAGCGTCCACTCTGAAATGACGCCGGAATCGAGACCCAGGGAGAGCGTGCTTCCTCCATTCGAGCGCGTCGTCGAGCTGCACGGTCCCGCGCTCCTGCGCTTCTGCGCCCTTCAAGTAGGACCGGCGCGAGCGGAGGACTGCTTCCAAGATGCGATGCTCGCCGCATTGCGCGCGTACTCGGGTTTGCGCGATGCGGACGCGATCCGGCCGTGGCTCTTCGCGATCGGCACCCGCAAGGCGATCGACATACACCGTGCGACGGCGCGGACGCCGCAATCAACCGGCGACATCGAACACTTGGCCCGCACCGAACCGCGCGACTCGAACGAGGCACGCGAGCCTTCCGAGTCGAACGATGAATCGCTCTCGTCGCGGATCAGGAATCTGCCCGAGAAGCAGCGCCGAGCCGTCACGCTCCGCTACTTCGGCGATCTCTCGCACAAGGAGATCGCGGCGATCATGGAGACGAGTGAGGAAGCAGCGCGTCGAAATGTCTTCGAGGGCTTGAACCGGCTGCGAGGAGTGCTCGCGCGATGAAGCGTAGCTCCCGTCTTCGTCCGGTATCGATGCTGAATCTCACGAACGGCCGCCGCTCACCGTCCAGGATGACATGACCAAGAATCAACCGAACGAATTCGAGTCACTGGAAGCTGCGCTCAGCGAGCTCGACGTGCCCGATGCCGTGCGCTGGGCTCACGCGCGCCAAGCGCTCGCCGAACGCGCTCTGGCGGAGGATCTCGTCGACGTCGCGTTCGAGCGTCACGAGTCGCCGCTCGGATCGTTGATTCTCGGCGCGACGTCCAAAGGGCTGGTTCGCGTCGGACTTCCCACCGATGGCGAAGACGCGGTGCTCGACGAGCTCGCGCGGCTGATCTCGCCGAACGTACTGCGCTGCTCGCGCGAGTCGTTGAGCGTCGCACGCCATCAACTCGACGAGTACTTCAGCGGCCAGCGCCGCACGTTCGCCGTTCCGCTCGACTGGCGTTTGACGCGCGGCTTCCGTCGCGACGTGCTGCGCGCCACCGCGCAGATTCCGTACGGACACACGGCGTCGTACAAACACGTCGCCGCGCAGACCGGCAGACCGGCGGCGATTCGCGCGGCGGGGACGGCGCTCGCGACGAATCCGCTGCCGATCTTCGTCCCGTGTCATCGCGTCTTGCCCTCCAGCGGAAGGCTCGGCAACTACCGCGGCGGTGCAGAGGCGAAGGCGAAGCTCTTGGACCTCGAACGAGCGCGCTGAGTTCGGACCGGAATCCGGTCACATTTCCGCGGCAGGTTCCGCTGGCAGGACGTCCCCCCGAGGAACCTGCCATGAAACACCGCGCCCCGTCGTTCGCCACCGCATTCATCGTCGCCGCCAGCCTTGGTCTGTCCTCCGCGCGCGGCCAATCGTCCGCGGACGCATGGTCGCGCCTCGTCGCCCGGACGGGTCCCGGCGTCGAGCTCGTTCGCTCCGACCGCACCGCTCTCGAAGTCAGCGGCCGCGCGCGCGCGGCGGGTCCGCTACGCGACGCAGCGGACGTTCTGCGTGCGACGCTCGAAGTGTTGACGGCGGCCGAGGACCTCATCGGTGTGCCCGTCGCGCAGTTCGCGCGCACGCATCACAGCCAGGTCGCGGGAGTCCACGTCGTGCAACTCGAACAACGCGTGCACGAAGTGCCGGTCCGAGGGAGTTTCGTCGAGCTGCGTTGGAGCGACGAGGGCGATCTGCTCGCACTGCGCACCCTCGGTCTCTCCCGCAGCACCACGCACGGCGATTTCATCGTCGTGCGTGAGGACGCCGCGGAGCTCGCGCGTCTCGCGATTCCTGACGTCGACAGCCGCCGGCTGTGGGCCGATTCGCCGACGCGCGAGCTCGTCGTCGTGGGCGAGGACCTGCGACCTGCGTGGACCGTCTTCGTCTGGAATCCGACGCGCGCTGGCGCGGAGTGGGCCGTGACGATCGACGGCGTCGATGGCACGGTTCGCGACGAGCGCTCGACCATCGTCGAAGGACTCGCCGGTTCGGTCGACGGCCGCGGCGCAGCCACGGGCGGGCTCAATTCCGGACCACCGGCTGTGCTCCCGATGGGCAACATCCAGGTATCCGCGATCGACCGCGGCGTGGGCCTCGTGCGCATCACGACCAACACATGCGGCGATGCGCAAGTCGTCATGAGCGCTGACGGCTCGCGCGTGGCGTGGAGCTCGTCGTGCGACGGCGATCGAGAACTCTGGACCGCGAGCAGCGACGGAAGCGGCTTGCTCAAACTCACCTCCAACACGACCGACGATCACTCGCCGGCGATCAGCGCCGACGGCTCGCGCATCGTGTTCGTCTCGAATGCCGGCGGTGACGACGAGATCTGGACGATCCTGTCGAACGGGGCGGGGCTCACGCAGCTCACGTTCAACACGGCGGCTGACCACTCGCCTTCGATCACGGGGGATGGCACGCGCGTGGCGTACATCTCGAAGGCCGACGGCGATGCGGAGCTCGCCACGTTGCTCGTCGCGAGCCCGTCGCCGGTCCAACTCACGTTCGACTCGACGGACGACGCCAGCCCGCGTATCGCGGCGGGTGGATCGCGCATCGTGTGGGTGTCGTGGAGCGACGGCGACGCCGACGTGTGCACGATCACTCCCGCAGGTACGGGGTTCGTGCGCGTCACGTTGAACTCGGTCGAGGACGGCGAGCCCGACATCCTCGCCGACGGCTCGCGCGTCGTGTTCGAGTCGAGCCTCGAACCGGAGGTGATCGCGCCCAGCGATCCGTCGGCACTCTCGATCAACGGCGGAGGCGGCGTCGGAACGTCATCCGGCGCCGGACTCGGTCGCGTCGGACGCCGACTCGTCCCGCCGCGCGACGTGTTCGAAGCTATGAGCGACGGCACCTCCCTCACGCGGCTCACCGACGGCGAAGCCGACGAGCGCAGTCCGTCGTACGCCACTGCCGGCGGCTGCGTCGCGTACGTGACGGACGAGGACGGCGACGCGGAGATCGATCTGCTCGACATCGCCGGCGGGTCGGTGATGCGACTCACCGACAACGCCACGAAGGACGATGCGCCGCGCGCGTCGTCGACCTGCGGCCGCGGAGCCTGGGTCGCGAACGACGGCGACGGCGAGATCTTCGCGTGGAATCTCCTGCTCCCGGGCGCGTCGGCGCTCGGGTTTGCCAATGCCGCCGGCGCTTACACGTTCCCGTGGGACGACAGCGCCTCACCGTCGGTGTCGACGCGACTGCGCGGCAAGTATGTGCGTGTAAGCGATCTCGACCCGCGCTGGTCGAACGCGCGCGCCAACGCAAGCGCGACCACGCCGACGACGACGGCGAATCTGCACTTGAATCCCAGCGGCGCCATCGAAGGTCCGACGGCGCAAGTCACGGCCTACTACCACGCCAACCGCGCGCACGATTCGCTCGCGGCGATCCTCATGCGTCCGCCGCTCTCGATCCCAGCGCCGCTTCCGATCGATGCGGCTCTGAAAGTCCGCGCGAACGTCCCCGAGGTCGTCGCCAATGCGTTCTACAGCGCCTTGCGACGCGACGCGACGTTCTTCATCGGCGGCGGTCCGTCGCGCCCGAACACGGCGTGCGACACGTTCGTTCTCCACGAGTACGGACACTACTTCGACGACATGCACGGAGGACTGAGCGCCGGCTCGGCGTGCGAAGCGCCGAACGCGCTCAGCGAAGGCATCGGCGACACGGTCGCGATGTTCGTGACCGGGCAACAACTGATCGGGGAGGACTTCTACGGCACGGGCACGTGGGTCCGCGACTACACGCGTTCGTACTGGCTCGGCGGCAGCGCCACCGGGGCGCAGCAGTACGGATGCGACACGTGCCCACCTCCACCGTCGGGAGTCTTGCCGGAAGTGCACGAGCACGGCACCGCGTTCGCGGGCTTCGCGTGGGATCTACGGACCGCGCTGGGCGCGACGACGGCTGAGAATCTGATCTTCGGCGCACTCACCATGAACCCACCCGACATGCAGTCGGCGGTCAACATGGTGTTCTCGCTGGCAGGGACGCCGGC
>JANLUN010000611.1:0-5373 GCA_031363505.1 Planctomycetota bacterium
GCCGCGCGCCGCTTCTTCCTGGAGCGCACGCCCGTCGGTGGACGCGCCGAGCTGTGCGCGGACGACATGCGTCACGCCACGCAGGTGCTCCGACTCGGGGCCGGCGACCGCGCACTCGGTCTCGACGGCGCCGGTGCCGAGTGGCCGCTCCGGGTGCGCGAAAACGCGGGGCGCGGTGCACGCGAGATCGAGCTCGAAGTGAGCGGCGAGCCACGGCGCGAATCGCGGCCCGGGGAGGCGCGGGCCGCGCTGCCGTGGATCGAGATCGCGGTCGCTCTGCCGCGCGGCGCGGCCGCGGAGGAGATGCTCGATCGGCTGACGCAGCTGGGCGCGGCCGCGATCACGCCGCTCACCACGGATCGCGGCCAGCGAGCGCCTGTGACGGAAGGCACGCGGCACGCGCGCTGGCTGCGCATCACGCGCGAGGCATGTAAGCAATCCGGTCGACTGTGGCTGCCGACGCTCGGTGAGGCGCGGACACCCGCGGAACTGACGAGCCGTCCGCAGGCTGCGCTCCTCGTGCTCGATCCACTCGCGACCGGCGGTCTGTCGGACTGGATCGACGGCGCGTCGGGCGCGGCGCTCCGCGAGGCCACGGAGCACCGACCGCTCATCGTCGCGATCGGCCCCGAAGGCGGGTTCACGCCGGAGGAGTCGGCGACATTCGCCGCGGCCGGTGCCGCAGCAGTGCGCGTCGGACCGCACGTGCTCCGCATCGAGACGGCGGCCGAAGCTTCGCTCGCGATCTTGTCGGAGCGTGCGTTCAGACGCTCTCGAAGTTGATCCGTTCGCGGATCGAGACGTAGCCCGCGTCCGCGATGACGAGGTGATCGAGCAACGGGACGCCGACGAGGCGCCCCGCTTCGATCAGTCGCCGCGTGACGGCCAGGTCTTCGCTCGACGGCTCAGGGTCACCCGACGGATGGTTGTGCGCGACAGCGACGGCGGCAGCTCCCTCGCGCAAGGCGGGACCGAACACTTCGCGCGGGTGCACGAGCGATGAGGTCAGCGTGCCTTGACTCGCGCGATGGCGACGGAGCAGGCGGTGTTTGCCGTCGAGGAGCAGGACGAAGAACGTCTCGACTCCGAGACCGCGCATCTCCCCGGCGAGAAGCTCGTGCATGCGCGCGGGGGAGCTGACCGCGGCGCGTGGACGACGCGCATGGGACTCGACGCGCCGCCCCAGCGCGAAAGCCGCGGCGAGACGGAGAGCGGACTCCATCGGGAGGTCGAACGCGCGTGCCAGATGAGCGCTCGTGGCTCGAGAAAGTGCGATCAGATCGAGTGAATCCAGGAGTTCGCGTGCTCGCGTGCAACGCTCCGCGGGATCGCCACCGATCGTGATCGCGACGAGTTCGACGAGCTCGATGGCGTCGCAACCATCCGGATGCGTTCGATCCCACGATCGCGCGCAGAGCGAGTCGCCCTCGCCTGCAACATGGGAAATCTCATTCGAAGCGCGCGTCGACACCCCTTGAAGACCGCGCGCGTACTCGGTGGTTGCGCACACAAAGTTCCCTGAATGTTGTCCACGCGAGCGACCTCGAAGCAACTTACTCGCGTGGATCATTTGCGGGACGAATCGCGCGAAAGAGACCGATCAAGACCCCGCAAAGGAAACTAGACGGCGGAAGTGGGTAATCGCAGCCGATCGTATCTGCTGCCGAGACATCCCGACTCGAAAGCTGAATCGAATGCCATTCCTTGCCATCCTTGGAGTTGTTCTTCTCGCACTCTGGCTCGTCGAAACGATCCTGTTCCTGCTCAGCTATAGGCAGAGCAAGAGCTCCTGAGTTACCTTCACTAACGATCCAGCTCGGCGTTCGCGCCGGAGCTGGCAAGTGCGAGGCGCGCACTCCTGACGCGAACTCAATCTTGCACAAACGGCCGTGCTCCTGACACGGCCGTTTGTCCTTTGTGGGCGCTGTTTTTCGTCAGCGCGAGCGACGCGTCGCCTTGGCCTTGGGCCGTGAAGCGCGAGGCGCACTCGACTTCGATGCGCCGGGCTTCGACGCGCGACGCGGCGCGAGCGCCGGCTGGGCCGCCAAGATGCGCTCCGCCGCCGTCACCTTGTGGGGCTCGCTGATCGAGGCGAGCGTCGCCCCGACCGAAGAGCGGGCGCTCGACTTCGCTGCGCTGCGCGCGAGATCGCCGATCGAGAGGATCCCGACGACGCGACGCTGGGCGTCCAACACGGGAAGTCGCCGAATGCGGTGCGCTCCCATCAACTGCTCGACGGATTCGACGGTGTCCTTCGGGGTGCACGAAAACACCTTCTTCGCCATCGCGCTCGAGAGCCGGATCGCGTGGAGCGGCGCGCCCTGCGTGTACGACGCCATGCACATGTCGCGGTCGGTGATGATCCCCACGAGGCGCGACGAGCCGTCGACGATCGGCACAGAGCCGCAGTCGTTGTCCCACATGATCCGCGCCGCGGCTTCGAGGCTGTCGCCCTCGAAGCAGGTCTTGGGATTGCGCGTCATGCACTGTTCCACGTTCATCGAAGTACTCCTGTCGTTCATGGTGCCGTATCGCGCAGAGGCTATCGTCTCGCACGCGCGGCTGCACGCGCCGCGCGACGGTCACAGCCCGGCGGCCATCTCGGACAGGACCGCTTCGAGCTCGGCCCCTGTGCGACGCCGGAACGTCAGCTCGCACGGCGTGTCCGTCTTGCAACCGGCGACCATCTCGTACAGCACGCGGTCGCCGAAGTGGCGCTCGATGTACGCCACCAAGGCCAGCGCCTGCGCATACGCCGCGATGACGCGGCCCGAGTTCTTGCTCGACGCGAGACTGTCGACGAGCTCCTGCAGCGGAATCAGCTCGTTGCCCATGAGCGTCTTGCGCGCTTCCGCGACCGCGCCGGCCTGCGCCGTCAAGGAACCCGTCTCGAGCCACTGCGCGAGACCTTCGTTGAGCCAGCCGGGCACGTTCTTGCCGCCGCTGGCGTGGACGAACGCGTGCGTGACCTCGTGACGCAGCACACGATCGAGCGCAGCTTTCTCGCGGCCGAGGTCTTCGACGGGCACACGCACGCTGCCGTCGTACAGACCGCCGGCCCAGTGCCCGATCCCTGTGACTTCGTGGAAGCCTTCGCGACGGTAGAGGACGACGCGGATCTTCGACCGCCCGGCCTCGACCGGGAAGCTGCCGAACGCTTCGCCGAGCTCGAGGTAGATGCGCTCCAGGATCTGCGTGATCTGCGAAGCCTTCATCAATAGCTCGTTGCGCGAGCCGTCGTAGGACAGCTCGAAGTGCTCCGAGGCGTCGACCCAGAAACCGTGCTCGGACTCGGTGAGCTTCTTCAATTGCGCGAGCCGCTGCGCGAGATCGGTGCGCTCCGGCGCGAGCAGGACCGCGCGCGCGAGGTGCTCCATCGATTGGGCGCGGTCGTCCTCGCCGCCGCGCTCGTGCTCGCGCACCGAGAGTCGCGCGAGCGCTTCGGCGAGGTTCGATGCGAACACCGGTTCCGTAGGAAGCGCGCGCAGACACTGCTCGAAGAGCGCGACGGACGCGATCTCGTCGCCGCGATCGAGCGCGTCGATGCCCTGTTGATTGAGCCGCGCCCACTGTGCGTCGACGCCGCTGCGCGGCGCGGCTCCCTTCTGTTCGCGGACCGTCGGAAACACGGGCTGACGGTTGCCGCGTTCCTCGATCACTTCCTCGGACGTGCCCGCTGGCGCGGGCGGCGCACTTCTCGGCCGCAGGAGCACGACCGCCGCCGCGATACCGATGCCGGCGCCGAGCGTGATCCCGATGGCGTCGCGCATCCTCACGACGCACACTCCGCTTGCTCGCGCACGTGCATCATTTCGTCGAGTCGTCCATAGGACGCCGGATAGCCCGTCTCGCGCTCGATCGCGCGCAATCGTGCGAAGAATGCGTCCGCCACGGGCCGCGTGCACTGGCGCGTGCGATACGCCAGCGGCTCGCGGCTGACGGTGCGCTGCGCAGCCCAGAAATCGGCTTCGAGCCCGGTGACGAACGCTTCACCTTCGTCGGCGCGGTTCGACTCGGAATCGCACGAGTGGTCGACTTCCGCGTAAAGCTCCGCGAGCCGCGCGAAAGCGCGTTCACGAATCGCGCGCGGCACGACGACGGCGATCCCCGGACAGGTCGCGCGCGCCGACTCGAATGCGGCGGCATCGTCGAGCACGCTCGGCCAGTAGGGAAAATTCCGGCATTGCGCCGGTCGCGACGCGTACACGCTGCACGTGTTCGCTCCCGTGAGCAGTGCGCAGCGATCACCGCTCCCGCTCGTGGAGACCTCGCGCAGAGACAAGCGCTCGCCCGATCGCCGCACGAAGCGCGCGACGAAATGTTCCTCGCTCATCGAGAGCTCGCGCGCCATCGCTGCCGTTTCGCCTTCCGCGAGCCACACGTAACCGCTCCCGCCAGTGCAGCAGCGCGCGCAACGATGGCACGCAAACCGGAACGGCACGACGCCGGTCAGGCCAAGTTCCGTCACGGCTCAGAAGCGACGCCGGCGCGGCGGCACGCCCTTCGGCTTGGCCGGGCGCGTGTCGTCACCGCGCTCGAAATCGAGGCGTTCGCGGCCTTCGATCTGCGCGCGGATGTCGTCGATCAGCTCGCTCCACGACTGGTAACGGACCTCCGCTTCCTTGGCCATCATCTTCTCGATGAAGTAATGGAGGTGCGGCGAGAAGCCGCGCGACTTGAGCTCGGGCGAACTGAGCGAGCTCATCACCTGCATGCGCAGCACTTCGCTGTCCTCCGAGCTCTCGAACGGCAGACGGCCAACGACGAGGTGGAACAACGTGACGCCCAAGCTGTAGATATCGCTGCGCATGTCGGCCGTCGCACCGCCGCGCGCTTGCTCGGGCGACAGGTACGCGACCGTGCCGACCGCGGTGCCGGCTTGGTTCTTGTGCGCATCGCCTTCCGCGGCGAAGCCCAGGTCGATCAATTTCACCGCGCCGTTTTGGTCGAGCATGATGTTGCCCGGCTTCACGTCGCGGTGGATGACTTGCTCGCGCCCGAGGTAGGTCAGGACCTCCGCCGCCGACATCACGACGCGCAGGGCCGTCGCTTCGGGGAACGGCTCGCCGCGGTCGAGCATCTCGAGCAGGGTCGACCCCTCGACGCATTCGAGGCGCGAGAAATACGTGGTGCCGCTCTTCGCGACGCCGAACCCCTTGATGAGACCGGGGTGGTCGAGCCGCTCGAGGAGGCGCGCTTCGGCGATAAATGCCGTGCGCGTGGCCGTGTTGGCGGCGCTCGCGGCTTTGAGCACCTTCAGCGCGACGACGCGCTCGGTCTTTCGCTCGCGCGCGCGGAACACGTCCGACGTCCCGCCGGAGCCGAGCGGACCCAGGATCTCGTAGCCGGGGATCTCCGGGATCTCGCCCGCGC
>JANLUN010000622.1:0-3943 GCA_031363505.1 Planctomycetota bacterium
GAGCTTCTGGAACTTCGTCTTGAAGGCCGGATCGGGAGCGTCGGCCATCAGCGGCGCGGAGGACGGCGCGATCCCCGCAGCGAAGAGCGAAATGAGCAGCGGGACGACGAGGAGAAGTTGGAATCGGGATTGAAGCATGGATTACTCGCTGCGCGAGCCGGCGCGATGGGAAGCGCGCGTCCCTGGAATCGTTCGCGAACTCCGCGCGCGGACGCGCCGCACACGCCGTTCGAGCGATTGGGGCGCGGAGTCTAGTGTCCTGAGTTAGGAGTTGCACGACACCAGCCGCCGGCAGCCGCGCGTGCGGCAAGGCGCGCCGACGACGCAACCTGGTCAGGTTTCGGAGGAGGCGCAACGCCGCCGCGGGCGCGGGTCGCCCCGGCTGGTGTCGTGCAACTGCTAACTCAGGACACTAGCCCCCACTAGGATTGGCGACAACCACCGCGCGGGCGGTCTCCGGCGCGGGTCGCTACTTGCGCGACGAGACGCGCTTCAGGAATTCCCGGTCGCTCTTCGAGAGCGATCCCATGCCCTCGCGGTGGATCTTCTCGAGCAGCCTGTCGACGCGCTCTTCGTCGGCGCCGGCGCGCTCGACTTCGGCCAGCGCGCGCTGCACGCGCACCGTCTCGACCGGGTCCTTGTAGATGAGCCGCGCGCGCACCGCCAGGAATCCGTACGCGATGCCGCCCAGGTGCACCATGTGCGCGATGCCGTCATCGCCGTCCTTGAACGAGCGCAGCGCGCCGAAGAGCGTCAGCGCCACGATGATCAGCGCGAGCACCTTCATCGTCACCGGGATGAAGAGCAGGAACACGAGCTGCTTCGGCCGCATCGTCGCGACCGCGATCATCACGCCGTACACCGCGCCCGAGGCGCCGAGCGCGATCGCGCGCGACGAGCTCAGCCACGCCGAAACGAAGAAGAACGCGGCTCCGACGAGCTGCGCCGAGAGGTACGCGATCAGGAATCTCCGGCTGCCGAGCGTCTCCTCCAGCATCGTGCCGAAGAAGTACAGCATCAGCATATTGCCGAGGACGTGGCCGATGTCCGTGACGCTGTGCAGGAACCCGTACGTCGCTAGCTGCCAGACGGGAACGAGCGGAAACGACTCCTTCCAGGCCAGCGGATCGAGCGCGAAGTGCTGGGTGATCCACGTCCACGCGCCCTCGGTCGCCGGAAAGAGCGACAGGAAGAACGTGAACAGGAAGATCGCGCCGTTCGCGATGAGTAGCTGCCGCGTGACTCCCGAGAGCGACGGGAGCGACAAGCTCGTCGGTGGCGTCGAGTGCGTCGGCTCCTGCCAGCGGGACTCCATGTTCAGCGTGCGACGGGCTTCGTGTCCTGCGACCTGGCGTGCTCGGACTGGCGCTGCGCGGCCAGTGCCGTGTTCTTGAGGAGCATGGCTATCGTCATCGGACCGACGCCGCCTGGAACCGGAGTGATCGAACCGGCGACGGCGCTCACCGGCTCATAATCCACGTCGCCGCACAGGCGCTCGTTTTCGCGGTTCATGCCGACGTCGATCACGGTGGCGCCCGGCTTCACCCAGTCGGCTCGTACGAGCCGCGCGCGGCCGACGGCAGCGACCAGGATGTCGGCCGTGCGCGCGATGCCCGGCAAGTCTTGGCTCTGGCTGTGACCGATGGTGACGGT
Source organism: Planctomycetota bacterium (assembly GCA_031363505.1). Lineage (GTDB taxonomy): Bacteria > Planctomycetota > UBA1135 > UBA1135 > JANLUN01. Next base: position 1,654 of record JANLUN010000622.1, read on the forward strand.
CGCGTTGCGCCCCAGCGCGAGCAGCGCCAGCGGCTTGCCGACGAGCATCGAGCGGCCGATCACGACGACATGCTGACCTGCGAGCGGAATCGAATGCCGGTCGAGGAGGTCGATGCAACCGAGCGGCGTGCACGGGAAGAGTCCCGGTCGCCCCATCGCGAGCGCCGCCACGTTCTCCGGATGGAGGCCGTCCACGTCCTTCCGCGGATCGACCCGGTCGACGACGGCCGCACTCGAGAGACCGGATGGAAGCGGGAGCTGCACGAGGATTCCATGCACGGAAACGTCGGCGTTCAACCGGTCGACGACCGCGAGGAGCTCCGACTGACGTGTGCTCGCGGAGAGGCGCACGGTCTGCACGGCGAAGCCAGTTTCCTGTGCCGCGCGGTCCTTGTTGCGCACGTAGACGTGACTCGCGGGATCGTCGCCGACGAGCACGACGGCGAGCGACGGTGCGATGCCGCGCTTCTTGAGCGCGTCGACGTCCTCGCGCACTTGCTCGCGCACACGCGCGGCGGTCGCCTTGCCGTCGAGGATCCGCGCCGAACGATTCGTCACCGCGGCTTCTCCGTGGACACGTCTGCGCGTGCTTGATCTTCCGGCGTCTGCGTCGACACGTCGGCGCGTGCTTGATCGTCCGCAGCGCGCTCACCCATTTGACCCTCCATCGGCTTCACACCGTCGTCGGTGTAGCGATGGAGACTCTTCTGACTGTCCGGCAAGTACCCGAAGATCTGGAACGTGAGGAACACGGAGAGCGCACCGCCGACGAGGACCGACATCGCCCGCGATCCGCGGTAGCCGCCGAGCATGCGCAGGTGGATGTACACGATGTACACGAGCCACGTGATCAGCGCGGAGTTCTCCTTGCTGTCCCAGCCCCAGTAGTTCGCCCACGCTTCCTGCGCCCAGAACGCGCCCATCCAGAGGCCTGCCGTAAGGAACGGGATCCCGACCGCAAACGCGCGGAAGCTGACGTCGTCGAGCTCGCGTTCGAGGACGACGAGACGAGCTTGCGACGGGAGCCGGCCGACGCTCTTCAACACGAAAAACACGACGCCGCCGATGAGCAACACCGGAAGCGTCACGACCTGCACGAACGGAACGAGCGCGAGCAGCGCGAAGATCGCGAGCTGCGACTTCCACGTTTGCCCACCGCCGAACACGCCGCACCAGAAACGCGTCACGAAGTACGCGATGCCGACGAACGCGGCGATGCCCATCGTCGCGTAGCTGAAGATCAGCGACGACAAGTGCGGCGCGAACCAGTACGACTGCAGCGCGGGCGGAAGATCGCGCTGCGCTGTCGACAACGTCTGGATATGGATGTGCGTGAAGAACACTCCGCCCAGCACGAGCGCCACCAAAACGTCGTCGAGGATCGCCCAACCCGGTCCGCGGCGCTGCAATCCGAGCGCGAAGTGGAGCACCACCATGGAGACGAGCAGCGCCGTCGAGAACATGTTGAGCACTTCGCTCATCGTCTGGCTCGGGAAGTGATTCACCTCGATCGAGCGGTGCCACACCGAGAACGCCATCGCGGCGAGGGCCGCGCTCGTGCACACGATCGGTGCCCTCGTCAGCGCCGCGAGCACGCCGCGCGGAGCGGTCCCACGCTGGCTCGCGCGCCAGTGAACGAAGGCCGTCAGGAGCGCGACGATCACGCCCGCGAAGCAGATCACATCGCTGATCGCCGACCACCGGCCCGAAGCCGGCAATCCCGTCCAATCCAAGTTCATGGATTCCCCCTGCGGCCACGTTTGCCGTATGCGTCCGCGATCGGGCGGACGATGAACGCGAGAAGCGTCCCAACGATGATCGTGTACATGCCGAACAGCACCACGGGGATGCCCGGATCGTAGACCACGCCGATGCCCGAGTACGTGGGGAACTCGGGCTCCGCGTTCGTTTGGAAGAAGCGGTAGCCGCGGTAATACAGGTAGTCGTTCACGCGGATCTCGCGCTCCGACTCGTCACCGGCGTCCACCTTGAACAACTTGCCGTCAGCGTCCTTCTCGTAGATCGAAAGTACGCTGCGCCACTCGAACGGGAACGCGCGGTCGTTCTCGTAGAAGCGCAAGTAGAAGCGCTCATCGGACGACTGCCAGAAGTTCGCAAGCCCGCGGTCGGTCGATGCCAGACGTACCGTCTCGACGTGCTCGTTCGGCGTGCCGGGCTCGGTGGTCACTTGGACTTCGAGACCGCTCGGATCCGTGGAGTAAAAATCGTCGTCGAAGTGCGGCCCTTCGATGTGCGGTGCGAGGAACTCGATCGTCTTCTCGAGCTTCGC
>JANLUN010000624.1:0-6065 GCA_031363505.1 Planctomycetota bacterium
GGGAAATAAAGGCCGCGCTCCTGCACCCAGCCTTCGAAGTCGCGCGGAGTGATCTTGTTTGGCGTATTCAAGAGCGGATGTTCCGGTTTCAGAAACTTCACGGGTCTCTCTTCGACGGTGACGCGCTCACGCGGAGCAGGCTCAGTGGCCCGACAGCACGATGTGGAAGTTCGAGACACCCGGACCGCTCTCGGTCAAACGGACGAGCACGCTGCGGCCCGGTTCCGGATAGACGCGCGTGGCCGTAATCGAGCCGTCTTCTCCCGCGATCGTGAACTTGTCGAGCAGGATCGGGAACGCCGGCTCCACGAGCAGGATGAGCTCGACGTGGATGTCTCCGTTGACGGCGCGACCGCTCAGGCGCAGGTTGCTGAGCTTGCTCACGTCGAATGGTCCGAGCTCGACGGTTGCGCCGTCGTTCATCGCGCCGAAGCCCGTGTCTTGATAGAACCCGGGCGTCGACCCGACGGCAACGGCGTTCTGCGCGGGGTCGATCTTGACCGTCCACGGGCCGCTCTGACCGACGGACCACGGACCTTGCTGCGAGGCCTGGACGTTCCCGGCGATCGTGGTCGTGCCCGTGACCGCGAGTTGCCCGGTGACCGGCACGGGGTTGAGCGGACTGTTCACGACGACGACGTCCTTCGTCGTCCCGTTTCCATTCCCTTGCGCTTGCGCGACGGACTCCGGCACGAATTGAAATGCGACCACGGCGCCGATGAAACCGATGGCGATCAAGACCTTCTTCGATGAATGCATGGTGTCTCCTCTGGGTTTCTGTGTTGCGGAGGAGGGCCGACGGCGCGTGGTCCGCCGCATTGGCGGCAGAGCCTCGTCCCCCACTGAGGACCAAGAGCAAGGCGAGCGCGGATCTGTCGCCCAATCCGACGATTCTCTCGTTCGCCGTGGTTTCTCGAGCGCTCGCCGAGCGACTTGCTCGGTCGACACGCGCCGTGGTTGCTCGGCAAGACGACGGCTCCTAACGTCATGCGGATGCCTTCCGAGCCAGACGAGCGGCGACTGGGTCCCTACACCCTGCTCGAGAAGCTCGGCCAGGGCGGCATGGGCGAGGTGCATCTCGCGAGCGACTCGCGACTCGAGCGCAAGGTCGCGATCAAGCTCCTCCCGGAAGAGCTGCGTGCGGAGCCGGAGCGGCGCGTCCGATTCTTACGCGAGGCGCGCGCCGTCGCGCAGCTCAGCCACCCGAACATCACGCAGATCTTCGAGGTCGGCGAGGTCGACGGGCGCGACTTCATCGCCTTCGAGCTCGTCGACGGGCGCACGCTGCAGGAACGCATCGCCGAACGACCCCTCACGCTCGCGGAGATCATCGATCTCGCGCTGCCGCTCGCCGACGCGATTGCGTACGCGCACGAGCGCGGCATCGTGCACCGCGACTTGAAGGCAGCCAACGTGATGGTCACGTCGCGCGGCCACGCCAAGCTGCTCGACTTCGGCTTGGCGAAGATCCTGCACGAGGGTTCGAACGCGCCGCAGTCGAAGCAGACCACGACCCTGACGATGCAGGGCGCGATCTTCGGCACTCCGAGCGCGATGTCGCCCGAGCAGGCGCTGGGCAAGGCGATCGACTCGCGCACCGACGTCTTCTCCTTCGGCAGCTTGCTCTACGAGATGGCCTCGGGGCGCGCGGCGTTTCGCGGCACGACCGTGATGGAGGTGATGGACGCGGTGATCCACCGCGAGCCCGATCCACTCGGCCGCCTGCGCGCGGACTTGCCCGCGGAGTTCGTCGCCTGCGTCGCGAAGGCGTTGCGCAAGGCGCCCGGCGAGCGCTATCAAACGATGAACGACCTCGCCGCGGATCTGCGGCATTTCAAGCGTGTGACCGACAGCGGGCTCGTGCCGCCCGCGCAAGCGCGCGGCGGGCGAAGGGTCGCGATCGCGGCGTCGGGCATCGTCGCGCTCGCAATCGCAGGCTGGTTCGGCTGGCGCGCGATGCGTTCCGCTCCGGCGAGCGCACCGGCCGCAGTCGCAATCGAACGCCGCGCTCTCGCCGTGTTGCCGTTCACGAACCTCGGCGGCTCGGCCGAGGACGCCACGTTTTCCGCGGGCTTGCACAGCGACGTTCTGACGCGCCTCGCGAAGATCGGCTCGCTCAAAGTGATCGCGCGCAGTTCCGTGCTCGAGTACGCGACGACGAACAAGCCGCTGCGAGCCATCGGCCAGGAGCTTGGCGTGAACGCGATCCTCTCCGGCGAGGTGCAGCGCGCAGGCAATGCGTTGCGTCTCAACCTCACACTGCACGACGCGCAGAGTGAGGACAGCCTGTGGGCGGAGACCTACAACCGCGAGCTCACCAGCAAGGACATCTTCGCCGTGCAGAGCGAGATCGCCGAGGCGGTCGCGCGCGCGCTGCAAGCGCAGCTCTCTCCCGCTGAGAAGAAGGAGCTGCGCGGCGTCCCGACGACGAACGACAAAGCCTACGACGCGTACCTGACCGGACTGGCACTGGTGGACAAGGACGCGCGCGCCACACTGCACACGAGCGTCACGGCTCTCGAATCGGCGGTCGCGCTCGACCCGCGCTTCGCGCTCGCGTGGGCGAGCCTTTCGCAGACCCGCGGAAAGATCTACTGGCTCTTCGAGCCGACGAACTCGGCGATGCTCGCGTCGGCCTCCGAAGCAGCGCGGCGCGCGATCGAACTCGAGCCGGAGCTTCCCGAAGCCCACCTAGCCCTCGGCCGATTCCACTACGTCAGCCGCGACTACGAGGGCGCGCAGCGCGAGTACGACATCGCCGAGCGCGGTCTACCAGGTTCGCTGGACCTCCTGCGCGCCCGCGCGACCCTGTACCGACGCATCGGGAAATGGGACGACAGCGCGCGCGACTTCGCGCGCGCCGTAGAGCTCTCGCCGCGCGAAGATAGTCTGCACTACGATCTGGCGCTCACGCTGCTCTCGCTCGGACGCTACGACGAGTCCCTCCGCCACTTCGAGCTCTCACACGTGCTTGCAGGAGACGCCAAAGGCGACTTCTTCTACGCCGTCTGCGCGGTGAATCGCGACGGGCGCGTCGATCCGGAGATCCTCGCACGCGTCGCGCTGGACGCGGGCAAAGGCACGCCCGAGCACTTCGTCCTGCGTTGGCGCCTACGGATCCTGTCGCGCGATCTTGCTCTCGCGCGCGCCGAGCTCGATTCGGTTCCAGAGCTGCTCTCCAGCCAGTGGTACGACTACCCGCGCGCGCTGCTCTTCGCGATCACCGACGAGCTCGCAGGTGACAGCGCCAAGGCACGTTCCGAATACGAGGCCGCGCGCGACATGGCGATGTCGCGGATCCAAGCGTTTCCGGAGAACGCGCGGCCGCACGCGCCGCTCGCGCTGGGCCGCGCCGGCCTTGGCCAGCGCGACGAAGCGTTGCGCGAGGCGCGACGCGCGACGGAGATGCTGCCCGTCGAGCGCGACACGGTCGTCGGGGGCGCGTTGTTGCTCGATCGGTTCTACACCGAGCTGCGCGTCGGCGCGCTCGACGAGGCCGTGAGCACGCTCGAGGAGTATCTCTCGCGCCCGGCTTACTTCGCTCTGAACGCGCTGGTTCTCGATCCGCGCCTCGATGCGCTGCGAGTGAACGTGCGCTTCGCGAAGCTCCTCGAGAGCAAGGGCGTGCGCTGAGCGGACTCGACGACGCAGCTTCAGCGCTCGCGCGTCGCGGCACGAGCGTGAATCCATTCGGCGAGCTCGCGTTCGAGCTCCGGCGTCCGATAGCAGAGCGTCGTTCGCGCCCGAACATGGGGGGACTCCTTTTCGAGCGGCACGCTTCCATCCGCGACGATGGCTCGCACGTCGAGGTCAACCGGCCCGGTGAATACTTCGAAGAATTCACGACGCTGCGCGACGGGACTTCCTCTCCGCCCCGCGAAGGCCTCGGACGCCCCGACCTCGTCGAGGGCTCGTGAGGAGAGCCTGCATGCGTCGCTCGCCCATCGTATTGACGATTCTCGTCACCACACGACTCGCCTTCGAATCTCGCGCGCGGTCGAGGTCCCCTGTCCGGGCGGCCGCGGCGGATTCGTCAGCATCCCTCGCGCTGCGTGTTCGAGGGGTTACTGGAGCCGCATGCGCCCGTCGGTGCCCGTAGGAGTGTGCGTCTCGCTCTGCCTGTGCTTCGCGGGGTGGTCGGCCCGCAAAGGCACCGAGTTCGCGTTCGCGAACGAGTCGCTGACGCGCACGCCATCGCTCGAAGAGGCCTACGCGGGATGGACGCGCGAGCAGATGGTCGAAGCGCTGGAGCAACGCAAGAGCGTCGCGCTCGTGCGCAAGGACGCGCTGCTCGACCAGCACATCGAGCAAGGTGACTTCGAGGAGCGATTCGAGCCCGGACAGCAATCGCAGTCGCCGACGCAGGTCGCTGCGCGCCCCGACGCCGTGGCTCTTCGCGTGGACACGACTCCCTCCGGCGAAGGGTTGATCGTGCGCACGACGATCGTGGAGCGTGGGGAGGATTCGGAGCTCGATCGACTCGTCGACGAGATCCGGTGGCTGACGACGCAAACCGGAACCTCGATGGACGAGTGAGTCGACTCCGTCGGCGCGGTTAGGCGTCGAGCCGCGCTAGTGCCGGTGCTCGACGAACTTGCCGGTGTCGTCGCGCTTGAGGCAAGTCGCGGAAGCGCCGGACCTAGCGCGCGCCCTCGAACACCACGACGCCGTCGATCACGGTCGTCGTGCAGTGCGTCGTGTACTCGAACGGATCGCCGTCGTAGAGCGCGAGGTCGGCGTCCTTGCCGACGTCGAGGCTGCCGAGTCTCTTCTCGAGACCGAGCACGCGCGCGGCATCGAGCGTGATCGCGCGCAACGCCGCGTCCGCGCCCAGCCCGTGCGCTGCGGCGACGGCGGCCTCGTACAGCACGACGCGCGTCTTCGGCACGTAGCTCTCGTAGCCGCTCTGGAACGTGAACGGGATGCCGGCGTCCAAGAGCTTGCGCGGCGTCGTCCGGCTTGCGTTTTCGAGGTCGCCCACGAAGCGCGCCATCGGCGCGTGTGCGATGACGGGCACGCCGGCGGCCTTCAACTCGTCGAGCACGACGTACGCCTCGGCCGCGCCGTCGAGCACGAGCGCGAAGCCGAACTCGTTCGCGAGACGCAGCGCCGAGGCGATGTCCTGGTGACGTTGCGCGGTGACGAGCAGCGGCGCGCGGCGCTCGAGCACGTCGACGAGCGCCTCCTTGCGCAGATCGCGATCCGGTTGCTTGCTCGCGTCGCCGCCGGTTTGGCTCAGCTTGCGCCGGTACTCCTGTGCGCCGATCAGCGCTTCGCGCAGCAACGCGAGCTGCTTGCCCGCGGTGCCGGGCGACTTGCCCTTGCCTTCGTCGCGCGAGGCTTCCCCGAGCGTCGCGGCGATCATCGCACGCGGCACGATCACAGCTTCGTCGAGCGTGTCGCCGCGCGTCTTGGCGATCAGCGTCTGGCCGGAGATCAGCGCCTGCGGTCCGTGCCCGGTGTGGATCGTGGTCACGCCGAAGCCGCGCACCCATTCGATGAGCCGTTCGCGCGCGTTGTACGCGTCGATCGCACGCAGCTCGGGCTGGATCGGTGTCGTGGGGTCGTGCTGATCCTGGTCTTGCGGCTGGTTCAGGTAACCCGCGAGCCCGATCACGCAATGCGCGTCGATCAAACCCGGCGTGACGACATCGGCGTTCAGCGTGCGCGTTCCGACCGCCACCTTCACCTGCGGCGCAGGACCGACCGCGACGATCTTGCCGTCCTTGACGAGCACCACGCCGTTCTCGATCACCTTGCCGGAGACCGTGTGCACGCGCTTGCCGAAGACGGCGAGGTCCTCTGCGTCGAGCGGCGCGGCGAGCGCGAGCCCCGCCAACACGGCGGAGAGCTTGATCACGAGTGACATCAGCGCACCTCCCCTTCGCCGACGCAGCACAGCGCACCGGCGCGCGCGAGCCCGGCGCCCCAGCCGCCCTCGGCCCACAATCGATCCGCCTCGTTCGCGTAGTCGAAGACCTTCTCGCCGGCGACCCACGTCTGCTCGACGCGTGTGTACACGGAGATCGGATCGCCCGAGAGCACCAGGAAGTCCGAGTCCTTGC
>JANLUN010000626.1:0-5908 GCA_031363505.1 Planctomycetota bacterium
CTAAGAGCACGTCCTAAAACCCGTGAGCCTGTTGGTGCGCGATGAGGCCGGAAGCGAGGTGAAGCATCGCGAGGTAGTTGGCGGCGAGGCGTTCCCAGCGGATCAGGATACCGCGATACCGATTGTGCCAACTGTTGGTGCGTTCGACGACCCAACGTCGCGGCTTGCCGCGCACGCAACCGACCAGCGGTTGTTCGCCACGACGACGGATGTGCGGAATGATGCCGCGAGATCTTACGGCTTCCTCGCAGTCGACGTAGTCGTACCCTTTGTCCAAGCACAGGTGTCGCGGGCGTCGCGAACCGAACAGGTGACGAGGCACGACCGCGTCGAGCATGTCGGCCACCAGCCACTTGTCGTGCACGTTGGCCGCGGTGATCAGCACCGACAACGGCACACCACGTCCGTCCGTCAGCACGTGCCGTTTCACGCCGAGTTTCCCGCGGTCCGTCGGATTTGGCCCCGTGTCGCCCCCCCTTTGGGCGCCTTGGCCATGGCGCTATCGAGCGAAGCGAAGTCCCACTTGATGCCGCGGCGTTGGTCGTAGTGACGCAGCAACTCCTTGTAGATCTTGGCGAAGACATCCGCCCGCACCCACTGCATCATCCGCAGATGACACGTCGAGCCGGAGCCGAACTCTCTTGGCAGTGCCTTCCACTGACAACCGGTGCGCACACGGTAGATGATCCCCGCCATCGCAACGCGATCGGGAACTCGAGGTCGCCCGCCCTTGGGCTTGCTGCGTTCGGGCGGAAGCAACGGCTCGATGCGGCGCCACAGCGCGTCGGGTACGTCGAAGAAGTCCTTGTCCATGGACCATCTGAGAACATATCCGAACGCCGATTAAAAGAGGTTTTAGGACGTGCCCTAAGCGTACGGGCAACACGGACGTTGAGGCCCAGGGGGAGTGCATGTGCTGATCCAGGACAACAGTCTTGCGGACGGATTGGGTAGAGTGAAACGACTGGTCTCCTTGGCCGGGATACGAGTACTGCGCGTGCTGCTCACTACGGTGGTGCTGCCGTTTTTCGCGCCCTCCAGTCCCGGTCAATGTACAGCATGTTCACCACCGCCGCCGCCAATTCCGGACTCCGTCATAAGCGCTGCAGCTTTGGCGGCAAACGACGGAGTAATGCCAAGCGACGTTGACTTCACACTTAATGACAACCCTGAACCGGACGCGTACGCTGACTTTTGGGAAGGGCCAGGGGCGATTGACGATACAATCAGAATCTACTATGTCCCCCTCATAGACGATTACGGTCCGCCAACCACCCCATACTTTAAGGGCGTACTAACCGCGCTGTTGCGTCACGAGCTCGGCCATAAGTGTGCGTCTGACCGTGGTGGACTCGCTAGCGGCGACATGAATAAAAACTCGTGTCATCATATAGCCGCTCGAGCCCAAGCTGCGGCCTTTGCATGTGACAAGGCGCATGAGCTGGCAGATCAACTAGTGATGCTTCTCCTTCAGTCACCGCCTCCACTGGAAGAGATAGCGGCGCTTGAGCAGGAAAAGGCAGGACTCTGCGATCGCTTCAAGGCTGAAGTGGCAGAGACCAATACTCGCAAGGGTACCGAGGCGGCGAAGGATTGCTTGTGCGGGACGCCGCCATACAGCCCGCCGTCGCAGTGCCCTGATCTTGAGATCCCGCCACCACCGGGCGGTTGTCCAAATAATTATCCCCCTTTTCCCGACTACACAATCATACCTCCGTGTCCGGACTGTCCATGGTAGATGAAGGACGAAGGTTGCCAATGTGCTTCCACTCAACACTTGTAACGAGCTTGGTCGCGATGCTGTGCGGTTGGGGTTGCTCCCGCGCTTCGGACGCTACGCAACACATTGACCGCTCCGCGAAATCGTCCTCGAACGAAGTGAGTGAGTTGAGTGCAGCCTCGCGAGCGCCCCGCGCAATCGTCGTCTCAGACGACTTTGTCCAGAAAGTATCCTGGGAGCCAGGCGAGAAATGGGTTCGCATTCACAATCGCGAACTTACGCCAACGGGGACGTGGGACCGCATAACATATTCGTTCGACACTTCGTACGAAGTTCTCGCTGTCTCTGGCCGTCAAGCAGATGAGCTTTACGTTGCTGGTCGCGCTCGTACGGGCCAGGACGTAATCGAAAAGTGGCTTGTCGACACACATACGGGCGGCCATTTCTTTGCAGTCCAGTCCGTTGCTTCGCCTATCGGGACACCGGCGTCGGCAGTGCCAGGGACAAGCAGTGGAATCGTTGGTGGCGGCGCATACGTGCCTGGCGCGAATCGACTCCTGCTCCCTGCACAGGATCGAGTCGAATTATATCGAGGAAATGGTTTTGGTGGTGTTATTGATCTTTCGCCAGATCCTGAGGGACGGTTCCTGATTGTGCTCAGTCAATCTCCGCGAGCAATTCAGCGGATACCGATTCAATTGGCGGCAACGCCGACAGTCCTCTATACGAGTGCTGATATATCGTACTTGCCATACGCACGGCTAATTCACCGAAGACAGCACTATGTGCACGGACGAGTATATATCGTAGGTGGTAATCCAACCCCCCAGGGCGTGTCTTTGAATGTAATGCTATTTGACCTCGATAACGATGGCGACTTCGAAAGCACCCAGATTCTTAGTGATGCTCAGTATGAAGCGCAGGGTTACACTGGCCAAGTGTGGCTGACAGACTTCAGGCACTTCACGGCGAATTAGTTTGATGCGCGGCCTGGGCAAGAAAAGTGTCTGACGCCGTATTTCACCGACGCCGTATCGCACCCCGATCGGTTATCGTGCGTGCCACATCAGGGAGGTACGTCTCGCCATGAAAGACAAAAAAAAAGTCGTCGCGGTCCTGAACCAGATCCTGGAGATGGAGCTCGCGGCGGTCGTCCACTACACGCACTACTCGTTCATGGTGTTCGGCTATCACCGGATCCCGATCGTGAAGTGGATGGAAGAACAGGCGACGGAATCGATCGGGCACGCGCGCTCCGCGGGTGAGATGGTGACGCTGCTCGGCGCGCACCCTTCGCTCGAAGTGGGACCGCTGCTCGAGACGCACAAGCACGACATCGGCGACATCCTGCGCGAGTCGCTGGCGCACGAGCGCAAGACGCTCGACCTCTACCAAGAGCTGCTCGCGATGGTGGAGGGCAAGAACGTGATGCTCGAGGAATACGCGCGCGAGCACATCTACCTCGAAGAGCTGCACGTCGGCGAGGTCGACAAGATGCTGCGCAAGCCCGGCGACGTGGCGGCGTTCAGCGAAGAGTGAGCGCGATGCAATCCGCTTCTGCGGGCCCCGTTGGACCGGCGGCGAAACCCGATCCGGCACCGATCCTCCAATCCGCGTTCGCGTTCTGGTCGTCGAAGGTCCTGCTCACGGCCGTCGAGTTCGGGCTCTTCACGACGCTGAGTGACCGCAAGATGAGCGGCGAGGAACTCGGCGCGAAGCTGAAGCTCCATCCGCGCGGCATCGCCGATTTCTTCGATGCGCTCGTCGCGATGAAGTTCCTCGGGCGCGAGGGCAACGGCGAGACGGCGAAGTACTTCAACACGCCCGACGGGCGGCTGTTCCTCGACGAGAAGAGCCCGAGCTACATCGGCGGCATCCTCGTGATGCTCAACGCGCGCCTCTTCAAGTATTGGAACGATCTCCCTGACGCGCTGCGCACCGGCAAGCCGCAGAACGAGGTGAAGCACGGCGCGAAGGGCATCTTCGAGGAGCTGTACTCGGACTTGCCGCGGCTCGAGCAATTCATGGGCGCGATGACGGGGCTCTCGCGCATCAACTTCGAAGCGCTGGCGGAGAAGTTCGATTTCTCGCGCTACACGTCGCTGTGCGACGTCGGCGGCGCGACGGGATTGCTTGCGATCGAAGTCGCCAAGCGTCACCTGAAGATTCAGTGCACGTCGTTCGACTTGCCCGCCGTCGAGCCGGTCGCGAAGAAGTCGATCGCCGCGGCGAAGCTCGAAGGCCGCGTGCGAACCGCGTCGGGCAACTTCTTCGAGGATGCGCTCCCGAAAGCCGACGTGATCACGATGGGGATGATCCTTCACGACTGGAGTCTCGAGAAGAAGATGCACCTCATTCGCGCGGCGTACGAAGCATTGCCCGCGGGCGGCGCGCTGATCGCGATCGAGGCCTTGATCGACGACGAGCGCCGCGAGAACGTGTTCGGTCTGTTGATGTCGCTGAACATGCTGATCGAGTTCGGCGAGGCGTTCGACTACTCGGGCGCGGACTTCCGCGGCTGGTGCACAGAGGTCGGCTTTCAACGCTTCGACGTGATTCACCTCGCGGGTCCGTCGAGCGCGGCGATCGCGTACAAGTGAGGACGCTCGTCATGCGCGAAGTGTCAGAGCGACTGCGGAGCGACATGCGCGGCACGCGCCACGTCCTCTCGCTCATCATTGCCTGCTCTCTCGTGCTGGGTGCGTTCGCAGGTTGTCAGTCGACTCCCGCCGAGTCGGCGCCAGCGCAAGTCGACGTGAGCGCAGTCCGATCGACGCTCGACAAGCTCTACGCCGCGTTCTGCTTCGAGGCGCGCGGCAACGCGGATTGGGACACGATTCGCAACCTGAGCGCCGACGGCGCCGTGTTCGTCGCACCGATCTCAACCAAGAAAACACCACGCGCGGTCGGGATCGACGAGTTCCTCAACGACTACCACGGGTACGTCGCTTCGGAAGCGGTGAGGAACACGGGACTGCACGAGCGCATCCTGCACACGCGCATCGACGTGTACGGTTCGATCGCGCACGCGTACGTGGCGTTCGAGGGATTCGTGCCGGGACTCGGCACGGTGATGACTCGAGGCCTCGACAGCCTCCAGCTCGTGAAGGTCAGCGGCGAGTGGCGCGTCGTGTCGTTCACGACGCAGTACGCGAGCACGCTGACTCCGCTGCCGTCGCGGTTCCTGCCGCCCCCGGTCAGGCGCTGAGTTCCGTTCGCGCTCGCGTTTGGTCCAGGGCCGCTCAGCTCCCGTCGGCCGGATCCGATGGACCGACGTTCTTCGTCGACTCAACCGCCCGCCACAGCTCCAAGTATTTCGGACGGACAAAGCCATCCAGCCGGTCCGCGAAGGCCGCAGCTAGCCGAAGAACGCGAATCAGTTCCTGCACGTCGGCGAGGTCCTTGATCCGTCCGGCGTTGGTCATGCCCGAAGCCAGCTTCAGCTCGACGAGCGTTTCCAACGCGAGGAATCGGATGCCATCGATGACCACCGACGCGTTCGTCGGATCCGGGAAGACGACGGGCTTCGGTCTGCCGTCGCCTGGGAATTGGCCGGCGATGAGGAAGTCGATTCGAACGCCGGTCTCCGTGTCGCGCAGGGCCTGGCTGCCCACGAACGGTGGCAGGTAACCGTGTCCGTCGAGCACGGCATGCAGGCGCGAAAGCGCGCCGGTCGGCAGGAGTACGTCCACGTCGACCGTCGTTCGGCTGTACCCGTGTGCAACGAGGGCCATCGCGCCGGCGACGGCGTATGGCATCTCGATCTCGTCGAGCTTCGTCGTGATCTTGCGCAGCGAACGATGAACGGCGTCTTCGCCCAAGAAGAAGCTCTCGGCTTCTCGGATGGCGGATTCCCCGCCACGCTGAATCCGATATTCGAACGGTTCGACCACGAGACGCATCCTACTCCGGAAGACGCACGGGCGCCGATCCGGTGACGCGGCATTTGAGCAGCGATGCGGCTTCTACAACTCGATCACGTTGATCTCGTCCGGCACGAGCGCGATCGCGTGTCGCTCGACGAGCTTGCCGTTCTTGAAGAGCTCGAGCGTGCGCGCGCTCGAACTCGCGGACAGCACGCCGGACCGTCCCGCCGTCAGCGGCAACTCCGAATTGATGTGCACGCTCTCGCCGTTCATCTCGATCAGCTGGACTTCGTCTCCGTTCTCGTCGACCATCGCGATGAAG
>JANLUN010000639.1:0-3400 GCA_031363505.1 Planctomycetota bacterium
GCAGATCGTCGCGGCGTGCACGGCCGGTGAGTGGCTCGAAGACGAGCTGTACGAGTGCTTCCGCCGCGCGCATCCCTACCGCGATCTCGAACGCTCCGACTTCGACGCGGTCGTCGCGATGCACGCGCGTGGCCGAAGCGCACTGCTCCACCGCGACGGTATCGGGCGGCGATTGATGGCGACACGCCGCGCGCGACTGACGGCGATCCTGTCGGGCGGAGCGATCCCCGACAACGCCGACTACCGCGTCTTGCAGGAGCCCGAGGACACGCTGATCGGCACGCTGAACGAGGACTTCGCAGTCGAAGCCGCGCGCGGCGACGTATTCCAGCTCGGCAACACGTCGTGGCAGATCCTGAAGATCGAGCCCGGCATCGTCCGCGTCGCCGACGCCGCGGGTGCGTCGCCGACGATTCCGTTCTGGCTCGGCGAAGCACCGACGCGGACGCGTGAGCTCTCGGAGGAGATCGGCATCGTGCGCGAAGCGGCACACGATCCGGAGTGGAGCGTCCGCGAAGCAGGTGTGTCGCACGAAGTGGCACTCGAAGTGGCGCGCTACCTCGCCGACGGACGCGCTGCGCTCGGCGCCGTTCCGACCCAGGATCGACTCGTGCTCGAACGCTTCTTCGACGAGAGCGGCGGGCAGCAGCTCGTGCTGCACAGTCTCTTCGGCGGACGGATCAACCGCGCGCTGGGTCTCGCGCTGCGCAAGCGCTTCTGTCGCGGCTTCGGGTTCGAGCTGCAGGCGGCCGCGAACGAAGAAGCGCTCGTGCTCTCGCTCGGCAATCAACACAGCTTCGAGCTCGAAGGCGTCTTCGGCTATCTCGACTCGCGCTCGGCGCGTGATCTCCTGATCCAAGCGCTCCTCGCCGCGCCGATGTTCACGACGCGCTGGCGCTGGAACGTCGGACGAGCGTTGCTTCTGCCGCGCTTAATGGGCGGGCGCGCAGTCCCGCCGCCGATTCGACGCATGCGCGCCGAGGATCTCCTCGCCGAAGCGTTTCCGCAGGCGATCGCGTGCGGCGAGACGCTGCCGCCCGGCGACATCGTCGTGCCCGACGATCATCCGATCGTCTCGCAGACGATCGACGACTGCCTCACCGAGGCGATGGATGTCGACGGTTTCCTCGCGCTCCTCGCGCGCATCGAAGCCGGGACCATCGAGACGATCGCGATCGACCGGCCCGAGCCGTCGGTGTTCGCGCACGGCATCCTCAACTCGCAACCGTACACGTTCCTCGACGACGCGCCGCTCGAGGAACGCCGCACGCAAGCGGTCGGTCGGCGCCGCGTGCTCGATGTGAAAACGTCGGACGAGCTCGGCGAGCTCGATCCCGCTGCGATCGCGCTCGTGCGCACGGAGGTCTGGCCCGAACCGCAGAGCGCCGAGGAGCTGCACGAAGCGCTGCTCTGGATGGGCTTCGTCACGGACGCGGAATCCTCGGCATGGCGCGATTGGCTCGACGAACTCGCTCGTGCGCGTCGCGCCCTGCACGTCGGTGAGCGGTGGTACGCCGCCGAGGCCGCGCGCACCGGCAAGGAAGTGTTGCGCGGCCGATTGGAAGCGCTCGGTCCCGTCGACGCCGACGATCCGCTGATCCGCGAGTTCTCGATCGAGATCCGCGAGCTCGAAGCCGCCGGCGAAGTACTCTCCGCGCGCTTCTCCGGAAAACCAGGTTGGTGCAACCGACGACTACTCGCGCGCATCCACCGCTACACGCTCGATCGATTGCGCCGCGCGATCGAGCCGGTGAGCGCGGCGGAGTTCCTGCGCTTCCTCTGCCGCTGGCAGCACGCGCTGCCCGAAAGGCGACTCGACGGACCGCGCGGATTGATGGCGGTGATCGAGCAGCTCGCGGGCTTCCAAGCCCCGGCCGAAGCGTGGGAGCGTCACATCCTGCCGACGCGCGTGAAGGGTTATCAAAGTGCGTGGCTCGATGGGCTCGCGCTCTCGGGCGAGGTCGCGTGGGGTCGACTGTGGGGCAGCGGCGGAAGCGCGGCGCGCGCCCTCCCGGTCGCGCTCTTCCCGCGCGCGGCGAGCGCGACGTGGCTGTCGCTCGGCGGTGCGCGCGACGCGACGGCGCTCGGCGGTCACGCACAGCTCGTGCGCGAAGTCCTCGATGCGCGCGGCGCGATGTTCCATACGGACCTCGCTCGCGCGACCGGTCTGCTGCCGAGCGCGCTCGAAGCCGCGCTGTGCGAGCTCGTCGGCGCCGGGCTCGTCACCGGGGACGCGTTCAGTGCGCTGCGCAGTCTCTTCCCGCCGCGACGCCATGGGCGCAGGCGTGGTGAGCCGCTGATGCCGCCCGGCCGTTGGAGTCTCGTGCACGCCGGCGCGATCTCACCGAGCGATTCGAGCGCGGCGGTCGAGCTCGTCGCCCGCACACTTCTCTCCCGCACGGGCGTCGTGTTCCGCCGCACGCTGCTCCGCGAGAAGATCCCCGTCGCGTGGCGCGACCTCATCGCCGTCTACCGCCGCATGGAAGCCCGCGGCGAGATCCACGGCGGACGGTTCGTCGCCGGGTTCCACGGCGAGCAGTACGCGCTCAAGGATGCAGTGACCGAGCTGCGCGCTTCGCGCAAGGAGCCGATCGAGGCCGATGTGCGCGTGATCGCCGGCGATCCGCTCAACTACCTCGGCATCCTGACGCCCGAGGAGCGCGTCGCGTCGAACGCGCTGCGCAAGGTGACGGTCGCGAGCGCGCCCGTCGAGACCTCGCCCTAGCGCGTCGGCTAGCGAGACGTCACGGCGCGGACTTCGCGCGTTCCATCCGGCGCGACTCCTGATCCTTGCTGTGCTCGGGGTGGTAGCGGCCGAGGAGCAGTCCGTCGTTCACGTCGCCGAAGAGCGTGGTGTTCGCTTGCATCGCCAGCGGCCGCGACGGGTCCGACGCCGACGTGACGAGCTGGTTCACGAGCGCGCCCACCAGCATCCCCGCCAGCCCGTTCTGGCCGCTGTCGCTCGCGCTCTGACTCGAAGACTCGGCTCCGACCCACAACTCCTCGCCGGACTTCACGTCGATCAATCGGCCCTCGATCGCGACAGTGGTGCTCGAATCGATCACCTGGTAGCTCGTTCCCCACTCCTTGATCGTCAGGTACAGCACGGCGTCCGCGCCGAAGATCTCGTCGATCTTCGTCAGCGACACCTGGTGCATCTCACCCGCCGTCGGCAAACCGCTCTCGCGCATCATCGCGTCGACCATCGCGACCGGGAACACGTAGTATCCGCGCTCCGCGAGCGGCTGGGTCACGGTGGACAAGTACGCAGCCGGCGCATCGACTTCGGGCGACTGGTCGAGCGGCGGCAGCACGAGGATCGAAACCGGCATGTGGTCGAGATACTTGCCGTAGTCGAACTTCGTGGACGTCGCTTCGCACGCGGCGAGCAGCGGCAGGA
>JANLUN010000646.1:0-1912 GCA_031363505.1 Planctomycetota bacterium
ACTCTTCCTCTTCGGCAATCGACTCGCGTGGGATCCCGCGACGCTCGCGAGTCACGGACTGCGCGCAGAGTCGCTCGTCTCCTCGTCCGATCGCACGTGGGCGCTCGAATGGACGGGCGGCGATCTGCCGCCGGAAGTCCTGCACGGCCCACCGAACGAGCAGTACCTCGGACGGCAGACGCTCGCAGCGCGTTTCGAAGGCCGCTTCCCGCCGGCGAATAGCGATCCAGAGCTCGGCGCATCCGACGCGACGGACGCAGCGGGTTCGAGCGGCGACAGGTCCGGCGAGCTCGTTTGGATCGGCTGCTCCGAAATGTTCAAGAACGGACGATTGCACCTGGCGGGTTTCGATCACGCCGAGCTCTTGCTCCGTTCCGCGTCGCACCTCGCGCTCGGCGACGAGCTGACGTCCATCGTCGCGCGCGAGACACGCGAGCGCGGCTTCGATCCGGTCGCCGCGCGCGCGCGCACGATGTGGCGCACGATCGTCCTCGCCGGCGCGCCCGTGCTGCTCATTCTCTTGGGCATCGTGTTCCTTGCCTGGCGCGCTCGCGCTCCGACGCGCGTGAGGGCGTGCGAACGCGCGCAGCTTGCGGGAAGCTGAAGCGATGTCGCGCGCGATCCTCATCCTCGTACTGCTCTCGGCGGCGCTGTTCGCTTGGAACCGTGCTCTCGACGCGCGCGAATCCGCCTCGCGTCCGGCCGATCCGAAGATCGAGCTGCTCGTCGAGCGCGAGATCTACGCGATGCGTACCGTCGCCGCGCTGACGATCGAGAGCGTGGCGACCGGCCACTCGGCGCTCTTCGCACGCAAGCAAGGTCGCTGGCTGTGCCGCGAAGCGTTCGGCGCCAGCGCGGACGAGGCCGCCATCCAGGCGCTCCTCGAGAGCCTCTTCCAAGCGCGCGGCGTGCTGCGCACCAACGACCCCGCGAGCGCCGCGGCCTACGGCTTCGACGACACGCTGCGCGTTCGCGTGCACGGCCCCAAGGTGATGGACCAGTTGGACCGCGACGTGATCGTCGGCGTCGAGATCGGCGCGAGCACCGGCAAGACGGCGTTCGTCCGTCTCGAATCGAGCCCGCGCATTCTGGAAATTGATCGCGATCCGCGCGCGCTCCTCACGGCGCGCGCCGGAACGTCGCTGCCGCCGCTGATCGACACGCGCCTGCTCGCGGGCAGCACGGGCGAAGGCTTCCGCGGCTTCGAGCGCTTCGTGTTCACGTTCTCAGGCGGACGCACGTTCGCGGTCGAGAGCGAACGCGGAGCGGACCCGGATGCGCAGCCCGAGTGGTTCGTCGTGCAAGGGACGCGTCGCGATCCGTGTCCATCGTGGCGGATCGGTGGCTACACGGGGCTGTGGCTGCGCGAGCACTTCGAAGGGCTCGCGAATCCCTCGCGCGCGGACGAGCTCGGACTCGTGCCCGCGTTCCTCACGATCGATCTCTTCCCGCACGGACGCGACGCGATCCGCTTCGAGGTCGGCGCGCCGGTCGTCGGTCGCACGGGTCACCTGTGGAATCGCACGACGAACACGCTGTCGATGATCCCACCCGAACTGCACGGACTGATCGTGCCCGACGCGGAGTTGTTCCTCGACGAGAAGCGCGCGAACCCGTGGGAGCGCTACCTGTCAAGGTGAGCCGCGCGTCGCCCCGATGCGACGCTTTCACGATTCGCGCAGCACCCACAGCCGCTTGCGCGGTGCGCGCAGCTTCAATCCGAACGCGACTGTCGCGTTCCGATTCACGACACCGAGCGCCTCTTCGACCGAATCGGTGAACACCAGCCGATCGACGTCCGTGCGGTCGATCGTGCCGTGCTCGATCATCTCCTCGAGGAGCTCTCGCAGCGGCTTCCAGTAGTCGACGCCCATCAAGATCACGGGGAAGTTCTTGATCTTGCCGGTCTGGA
>JANLUN010000688.1:0-2566 GCA_031363505.1 Planctomycetota bacterium
GAGCTTCGCGCCTCGCAGTGCCTAGCTTTGTAGCTCTTACTACGCGTGTGTACGCCGTGCTCGCCAACGATCGCGCGACTCCGCGCAGAAGCACTCCCGCGAGAGGCACGCTGGTTGCTCTCTCGCACCAACGTGAACGGCGCCAATCCTGGCGACCATCTTCAAAGACGAATCGCGCGAGCGCACCAAACAGAAAGTACGAGCCATGAGCAGACACGCAGGCATTTCTTCCGACATCGCCAAGGGAACCTCCGGTGATGCGCTGATCGACGACGAAGTCGTGGAGCGCGCAGGCAACGCCGCCCGTGACCTGTACCGCCGCGGGAAGGAGCAAGCCGTCGCGATGGAGAAGGGGTTCGAAGGCGTCGTGAAAGATCGACCCGTTCAGTCCATCCTCGTCGCAGCCGGACTCGGTGTGTTGATCGGGATGTTCTTGTCCCGTCGTTGATCGCTGTCGTGCGTTCCGCGGTGGGGCGGACGGACGAACCCATGACGACCAACGGAAAACTCGAGGGTTCGAATGAACCGCCGCTGCCCGCGGAGGACGATCGTGCTCCGCGGGCAAAGCGGCGAGCTCGCTCGCCGCGGACACGTCGAGCAACGACGTCATCCAACGGGCTAGGCGATACCGAGCGCGGCCTCGCTGACACGGCGGCGGACATCTATGAGCGCGCTCTCGAAGCGGGCGACTACGGCAAGGCGCTCCTCGAGGTCCATCAAGACCGCGCCGGGCTCGCGATTCGGAGAAAGACGACGCAAGTCGCGCTGATCGCGATCTCCGTGTGTGTCGGCATCACCGGGCTCATCACCGCGACGTTGCTCGTGATCCACGGCATCGCCGACGGTCTGACTGAATTGTTCGCCGGTCGCCAGTGGCTTGGAAACTTGGTTGCGGGCGGACTTCTGCTCGGCATCGGAGCAAGCGCCATCGCAGGCTCGATCCGTCGACGTGACAGAGTCCAACTCGCCAAGCAGGTGAAGAAGTATGAACAGCTCCGCAATCAGCACCGCTCCCGCCATGGACGACACGTCGCAGACAGCCAAGCGTTTTCTCACGGAGGAGGCCCTCCTGGACTGGGAGGAGCAGATGGCGCGCGAGGGACTGCGCCTCAATCTGACTGAGGCCAAGGACAGCCTCCTCGACGCAATCGATCTGCCGACGCGTGTGCGCAAGAATCCGCTCACCGCGCTGCTCGTCGCCGCGGCGGGCGGGGTGGCGCTCAGCGGTCTCTTGATGGGCGCGATCCGTAAACACGGAGGACCGCTCGCCGCGATCGGCATCGCGTCGAAGACGTTGAAGGGTCTCGTCACGTCGCAACTTCTCGCGAAGGCATTCAGCCAGCTGCCGTTCGCTCAGGGGGCGAAGTCGAAGTACTCGCGCGATTCCGTCCTGAAAGTCTTCGACTCGATGCGGCTGTGATGCAGACGAGTTGACGCCGACTGAGCGCGCAAGTTCGGTCCCGCGTCGCGACGAACCTCGCGGAGGCGCGCGAAAGCGCGCCAGCTGTTCGAGACGCTTCGGCACCCGCCGGATCGCGGCGTGTCAGCGTGTCTCCGTGAACGGAGAGGAGACGGTAGTCGGCTTGTGCACGCGTCGCGAAAGGGACTGACTTGCAGCCCCTCGCGAACGACGCGAACATGGCACGCCCCCGCGAGCAGAGATGCCCCTCATGAACAAGTCCGAAGTCCTCAAAGGGTCGGAGTCCGCCGGCTCTACGGAAACCCGCAAGAAGTACTCGCGCCACGCAGTGACCGGCGAGACTCCAGACGTCGCTCTGCCTTCAGAAGATCGAGGCTCGTCCATGACCCGTTTCCTTTCAAACGACAATTCGCTCTCGCTCCTCGCGATTCGATCCCTCGCGTCCGTGGCATTGTTGTGCGCGAGCGCGTGCCGGTCGACGACGCAAGACACGACCGCAGAGGCGAACGCCGCGTACCTGTACGACGATCTCGGGACGCACCACCGCGAGATCGTCACGAGCTCCCCGATCGCGCAGCGCTACTTCGACCAAGGCCTCGTCCTCACGTTCGCCTTCAACCACGACGAGGCGATGCGCTCGTACCGCCAGGTCGCGCGCCTGGATCCGAACTGCGCGATGGCATGGTGGGGAATCGCGCTCGTCAACGGTCCGCACATCAACAACGCCGCGGTCGACGCCGAGCACGCGCGCGTTGCTTGGGAGGCGCTTGAAGAGGCGCGCGACCTCTCACGCGGTGCCGGTGCGGTCGAGCAATCGCTGATCGAAGCGCTCGGGCAGCGCTACTCCGCGGACTTCGCCGCTGAACGCGGCTCGCTCGATCGAGCGTACGCCGACGCGATGCGGCGCGTGTGGCGCGCGAACATGCGTGATGCCGACATCGGAACGCTCTTCGCCGAAGCGTTGATGGACCTCCACCCGTGGGACCTGTGGACGAACTCCGGCGAACCGAAGGAGGACACGCCCGAGATCTTGGAGACGCTCGAACGCGTCCTCTCGTTCGCGCCGAACCATCCTGGCGCATGTCACCTGTACATCCACGCGACGGAAGCGTCTCGCACGCCGGAGAAGGCCGCTGCGGCCGCCGA
>JANLUN010000698.1:0-1801 GCA_031363505.1 Planctomycetota bacterium
ACCTCGACGGTGAGATCGTTCAGGCCGACGACGGGGCCGTACCACCGCCCGAGGTCGCGAGCGGCGAGCACGGCGGTCACCGGATCACCTCCGCGGGACGGACGCGCACGCACAGGACCGTCCACGCGAGCGCAACGAAGGCGGCGACGGCGAGCCACGACCAGTTCGGATCCCAGTCGATTCGGGGAGGAAGCGCTGCGCGCGTGTCGAAGATCGCCCCGGAAAGGCGGAGCAGGTTGCCTTGCAGGCTCAGCAGTCCGAACATCGGTTCGCGTTGCAGTCCGGCCAGCAGCACCGCGATGCCGTTCGTCATCAGGAAGAACGCGAACGTGCCGACCAGCGCGAAGGTCTTGCGCTCCGACAGACTCGAGATCGCCAGCACGACGCTCGAGATCGAGATCACCCAGACGAGCGAGAACAAGAAGTGGCGCCAGATCACGCTGCCTTCTTGCTTCAGGAACGACCAGTCGGGCGAGGAGAACGCGGCGATCGTGCAGATGACGAGCCCCGGTACGAGCACGGCGACGAAGCCGCAGAACGCGAGCACGAGGAACTTGCCGAGCAGGTAGTCGATGCGCGTCAACGGACGCGCGAAGTAGAGGAGATGTGCGCCGAGCCGTCGGTCCTCTGCGATCAGACCGGATCCGTACCACGCCATGATCAGCAGCGCGAAGAAGCTCATCGCGACGTTGAATTGGACGATCTGATCGCGCACGTCGATCAGCTTGCCCGCGAGCAGCGCGACACCCGCCATTGCCGGTCCGGAAGACGGGATCGGACCCGCGCCCAGGCCCGACTCGATCGCGAACCGTGCGTAGACGACGAACGAGAAGATGACTGTCGCGATCGCGGGCGGCGCGAAGAGAAGCAACGGCAGCTTGCGCTTCGTCGCCGTGCGCAGGCCGGACGACGCGATCGGTGCCCAGGGCCGGCGAGCCGGCGTGCGCGGGCCGAGGAATCGCCGGTAGACGTCGGTGTGCGTGCTGGCCATCAGCCGGCGCTCTCCCGCGCGAGCTCGTGCAGGAAGATCTCCTCGAGGCTGGAGCGCACGAGCGACAGCTCGGTGATCTGCGTGCCCGCGCGCGCGGCAATTTCGAACAGGGGATCGGCGTCAGCTCCCGCGTCCGGAAAGCGAACCGAGAGATCCGCTTGGCCGACCGCCGAGCACTCGAATCCACGCGCGGCGGCCTCCGATTGGAATGCGTCGCGATTTCCCGTGAGTCGCACGCGGAAACGCTGCCCATCCGAGCGAGTGAGCTCCGCGATCGATCCCTGCAAGACGGCGCGACCGCGTTTCAACACGATCACGTCGGCGCACGTTCGCTCCACGTCCAGCAAGAGGTGCGAGCAGAGGAGGAGATTCTTTCCCTGTGCATGTCCCAGGTCGTGCACGAGCTCGAGCATGTGCCGCCGCGCCTGGGGATCGAGTCCGTTGGTGGGCTCGTCGAGGAGCAAGATCGGCGGATCGTGCACGATCGCCTGCGCGAGCTTCAAGCGCTGCTTCATGCCGGTCGAGTACTCCTCGCAGTTGCGGTAGCGCGCCTCGTGGAGTCCGACGTAGTCGAGGACCTCGTGCGAGCGAGTGATCGCGTCCGCGTGCGCAAGGCCGGAGAGTCGGCCGAGCGTGCTCGTCAACTCCAGCGCGCTCATCCCGGGCATGAGGCAGTCGCCCTCGGGCATGTATCCCACGGCGGCGCGGAGCGCGAGACGCTGGCTCGGCCGCGCGGGGTCGTGACCGGCGATCGAGGCCGTCCCCTGATCCGGTGCGAGCAGAGGAGGAGATTCTTTCCCTGTGCATGTC
>JANLUN010000755.1:0-5647 GCA_031363505.1 Planctomycetota bacterium
CGGTTTGGCGGCAGGAGTCGAAGAACAGGTCCTGAGGGCGCTGCGCCTCCATCTTGCGGTGCTGCTCGAACGCGGGTTGCACGAGCAGCACACGCGGCCCGCCCACCGTCGCCGGCGGGCTCGTCGCGAGCGCGAGAACCGCGACGACGCACGGGGGAACGAGCGCCACGAGCGTGCGCTTGGAGAGCTTCCCTTCCCGAATCAAGTCCGCAGCGCCGCCGCCGATCGCCGCGATCACGAACCCGAGGCCGCCGACGCCGAGCACGCGCGCTCCCCCGGCGAGGGCCGGGACGTCGTGGAGATACGTGCCGAGGCGCATCCATCCGAACCCGAACGGCGGCTCGGCGATGAAGCGCAGCGTCTCGCAACCCACCCATGCCGCGGGCGCCGCGAGCGCGAGCGGAAAGTGCCGAGCGAGCGGTCGCAACAGGATGCCGGCGGCCGCCGCGTAGATTCCCGCCGCGACCGCGACGAAGCCGAGCACGCCGATCCAGACGTAGGCGCTCCAGATGCACAAGAGCGCGAGGCCGAGACCAGCCGCGGCCCAGTCGATCCAGAACGCGCGCCAAGTCGAGCCTCGGTGCGGCCGACTGGTCACCAGCGCCCACACGCACAGCGCCGCGCACGCGATCAGCGCCGAACCCGAGCGCGAGAGGACACCCGGACTCGCCACGAAGAGGAGTCCGAAGGCCGCGAACGCGGCGAGAAAACGCATCATCGCAGCGGACGGTACTGCGCCAAGTCACCGGTTGCGAGCACACGGCCGATCGGCACGATCGCGAGCGCCTCGGCGCGCGTCAGCCCGACGATGTCGGCGGAGCTCGTCCAACGGATCGGGTGCAATTGGTCGACGCCGTCGCTTCCATAGGTGACGAGCACCGGCAGATGCTGTTCGCGCGGATTGGGCTTCGTCTCGCTCCCCGACCACCGTCCGAATCGCAGCGCACTCGCGCGTTCGCCGTCCGTGCGGCCGGACATGCGCGCGAGCGCAGGACGCAGGAACACCTCCATCCCGATCAAGCACGACACCGGATTTCCAGGAAGACCGATCACCGGCACGCGCCCGCGAACGCCGAACCAGAGCGGCTTGCCGGGCTTGATCGCGACCTTGTGGAACACGGGCTCGACGCCGCAGCGCTCGAGCACCGCGCCGACGAGGTCGTACTTGCCCATGCTGACGCCGCCGGTCGTCACGAGCATGTCACACTGCTCGAGCGCGCGACGCACGTTCGTTTCGAGCTCGCGCTCGTCGTCGCGCACGACGCCGAGATCGAGCACGTCGGCACCGGACTCGCAGAGGCGCGCGGCGAGATAGAACGTGTTGCCCTCGCGGATCTCGCCCGGTCCGGGCTTCACGCGCACGGGAACGAGCTCGTCGCCGGTCGTGAAGAGCGCGACGCGCGGCTTGCGGAACACGGGCACGGGATCGCAGCCGACCGACGCGAGCACGGCGAGCTCGATCGCGGCGAGTCGTCGACCGCGGCGCAGCACGACGTCTCCCACGCGCAGATCCTCGCCGAGATGACACACGTTCTGGCCGGGTGAAGGCGCGTCGTCGAGTCGCACGCGATCGCCGCTCAGAGCGCTTTTCTCAACCATTACAACGGCGTCGCACGAGCTCGGAACCTCCGCGCCGGTGTAGATCGCGACGCATTCGAGTGCTGCGACCGCGCTTGAAAACGGAGCGCCCGCGCGCGACTCGCCGATCACTGCGAAGCTCTCGGGCCTCGGCGCACGCACGAAATCGGCGCTGCGCACGGCATAGCCGTCCATCGCGCTCTTCTCGAAGGGCGGCAGATCGATGTCCGAGGCGATGTCCTTCGAGAGCACGCGGTCGATTGCGCTGGCGAGCGAAACGTCCTCGCTCTCCGCAACGGGTTCCACCCGGCGTAGAATCTCTGCAATAGCCTCGTCGGGTGTGCGCATCGCGACCGAGTCTACTGTCCACTATTGGCGCCGTCCCCCAATCCCTCAGGGCGCGCTCTCGCGCGACGACGTCGGAATGACTGATCGAAAAGAGTTCAAGCCGCGCGCCCTCGTCGCGTGCGCGATCGCCGCAGTTCTCTGCACCGCTTGCGACAGCGCGGCCGATGCGAAAGCGCCGAAGACCGGCGAGCTCAAGCGTCGCGAACCCGTGCGCGTGCGCGTCGCACCGGTGGAGCAGCGCGAGATGCGGCGTGTGCTGCAGACGACGACGACCGTGCACTCGGAGAAGGAGATCCAGCTCTTCCCGCGCGCCTCCGGCATCGTGACCGAGGTGTTCGTCGAGCAAGGTGACACGGTCAAGGTCGGCCAGGAGCTCGCTGCGGTCGACGATCGCGAAGCGCGCGCGATGGTCGCGGATGCGCGCGTCGCGATCGCGGAAGCCAAGGATGCGATCGCGCGCGCGGAAGTCGCCATGCGCGAGGCCGAAGCCCGCGTCGAGCAGACGAAGCTCGAATGGGAGCAGGCGCAGCGCGACTACGACCGAAACGACAAGGCGAGCCTGATCTCGCAACAAGCGCTCGAAGCGCTGCGCACCGCGCGCGACACGCGCGCCAACGAGCACGAAACGGCGAAGCTCGGCCGCGATCGAAGCGTGATCGAAGCGCGATCCTCGGCGACCGCGCTCGAGCGCGCGCAGCTCTCCCTCGCGCGCGCCGAGCTCGAGCTCTCGTACACGCGCATCCAGGCTCCGATCGCGGGGATCATCGCGCAGGCCAACGTGCGCGTCGGTGGGACGGTCGGACGCGGAACGAGCGTGCTCGAGACCTCCGGCGCGGCCTTCGTCATCACGGATCTCGACGACCTGCACGTGGAATTCAGCCGCCCCCAGCGCGAGATGGCGTGGTTCGTCGCCGCGTCAGGGCTCGATACCGACGCCAAGGCCGGCACCGTGGATGTCGATGGCAAGGCCGCGCGCACCGTGCAGATCCGCGCGACGGCGGAAGCGCTCCCCGGCGTCGAGCTGCGCGGGATGATCGACCGCATCTCGCCTTCGATCGACCCGCAGTCGGGATCGTTCGGCGTTCACGCCGAGCTCGAGCCGCTGGCGCCCGCGAACGGCGTCACGAATGGAAGCGGCGCGCACGCAGAGCGCGGCGCGCGCCTCCTGCCCGGCATGCTGGTGCGCCTCGAGATCGTCACCGATCGGCACCCGGACGCGCTCGTCGTGCCGAAGCGCAGCCTGCGGCGCGAAGGCGAAGCGAGCCTCTTGTTCGTCGTGCGCGAAGGTCGCGCGCACCGGATCGAGGTGACGGAAGGCTTCACCGACGACGCGGCGGTCGAGGTGTTCGCGACGGGCGGCACGGTGTTGTCCGCCGGCGATCTCGTCGTCGTCGTCGGCAATCGCGATCTCGAGGACGGCGCCGAAGTGGTGCTGGAAGAGACTGCGACCGAAGCGACCACGACGACGGCGGACGCGGCAGCGAAGGAAGGCTAGTCACCGCGTGTCGAGCGATTCGAACGACGAGCCGGCGAACTCGGGCGAGGCTGAGCCGAAGGCACAGCAAGTCCAGTCCGGCATGCTCGCGTTCATCACGCGGCGCCCCGTCGCGATCACGATGCTGATGGTGGCGATCGGCGTGTTCGGCGTCGTGTCGCTGTCGAAGCTGCCGGTCGATTTGCTGCCCGAGATCAGCTACCCGACGCTCACGGTGCGCACGACGTACCCCGGCGCGGCGCCCGAGGACATCGAGGACCGCATCTCGGAGCGCATCCAGGAAGCGCTGTCGACGCTCCCCCACCTCGTGCGCTCGACGTCGATCAGTCGCGCCGAGACGTCCGACGTCGTGCTCGACTTCGATTGGGGCACGCCGATGACGTTCGCGGTGCAGGACGTGCGCGACAAGCTCGACACGGTCTTCCTGCCGAGCGGCGCGGAGCGGCCGCTGATCCTGCGCTACGACCCGAACCTCGATCCCATCCTGCGCATCGCGCTGTCGCTGCCGCGCAAGCTGGGCGCGGACGGCAAGCCCGTGGAAACCGGGCCCGAGCTCCAAGGCCTCGCGCACGAGCGCGAGCTCGTGCAGCTGCGCTGGATCGCCGAGCACCGCGTGAAGCGCGAGCTCGAGACGCTGCCCGGCGTCGCCGCCGTGCAGGTGCGCGGCGGACTGCAGGAGGAGATCCGCGTCCGCGTCGATCCGTTCAAAATGTCGGCGCAGGGTCTCGACCCGCAGCTCATCGCGACGCGGCTGGCGCAGGAGAACCTCAACGCGTCGGGCGGCGCGATCCGCGAGGGATCGACCGAATACCTGGTGCGCACGCTCAACGAGTTCCGCGACGTGTCGGAGATCGCGGACCTGTCGATCGTGCGCCGCGGCAACGCGAGCATCCGCATCAACGACGTCGCGACCGTGACGCGCACCCATGCGGAGCGCGACGTCATCACGCGCCTCGACGGCAAGGAAGCCGTCGAGATCGCGATCTATCGCGAAGCGGGCGCGAACATCGTCCAGCTCGCCGACGACGTGCGGAACCGAGTCTTCGGCGACGAAGCACAGCAAGCGTTCGCGAAGACGCTCGAGGGCGGAGGCGGTGGCGGAGCAGAAGGCGGCGGTGCGGGTGCGGCGGGTGGCGGCGGCGGCGGCGGACAAGCGACCTTCGGCGACCGCGACAAGACCGACTACCTCGCCTTCCAACTCAAGAAGGACGCGCGCATCGAAGTGCTCTCCGACCAGTCGACGTTCATCCGCGACTCCGTGGAGGACGTCAAGAGCAACGCTTGGATGGCGGTCGTGCTCACCGTGCTCGTGATCTGGCTCGCGCTGCGGAGCATCTTGCCGACGCTGATCATCAGCATCTCGATCCCGATCTCGGTGATCGTGACGTTCGCGCCGATGTACCTGCTCGACGTGAGCCTCAACATCATGTCGCTCGGCGGTCTCGCGCTCGGCGTCGGCATGGTGGTCGATGCGTCGATCGTCGTGCTCGAGTCGATCATGCGCTGCCGCGAGGAAGGCGACTCGCTCGCCGACGCCGCGATCCGCGGCACGCGCGAGGTCGCGGGATCGATCACCGGCTCGACGCTCACGAGCATCGCCGTGTTCGCGCCGATCGTGTTCGTGCACGGCGTCGCGGGCCGGATCTTCGGCGACCAAGCGTTGACGGTCGTCACGTCGGTCGGCATCTCGCTCATCGTCGCGGCACTGTTCATCCCCGTGCTCGCGTCGCGTCCCTGGCTGTCGGGCGAGATCGGCGCGGGCAAGTCCGCCGAGCGCCCCGGGCCGCTGCGCCGCGGCCTGTCGTTCGGATGGTCGAAGGTCACGCCCGCGTCCATGCTCTTCAGCGGACGTTTCGTGCTGCTGCTCTTCGGTTGGATCGCGCGCATCGTCGCCGGACTCTTGCTCCTCCTCGGAAAGCTGGCGGACCTCCTGTTCCGTCCGATCCTGATCGCGCACGACTGGGGTTGGGCGCACGTCGAACGCATCTATCCACGACTTCTATCCTGGGGGCTGCGCAACGCGTGGCTCGTCGTGATGATCTCGATCGCGCTGTTCGCGGCGGCGGCGTGGAGAGCGCCCGCGCTCGGTCTCGATCTCCTGCCGGAGATCCATCAAGGCGAGTTCACTGCGCATGTCGGGCTGCCGATCGGCAGCCCGCTCGAGTACACCGACACGATCCTCGGCGAGCTCGACCGGCGCGTCCGTTCGATCGACGGCGTCGCGCT
>JANLUN010000839.1:0-2317 GCA_031363505.1 Planctomycetota bacterium
CAGCTTCACCAGCACGCCGACCACGACCACCGCCAGCTCGAGGAACACGATCGACACAAGGAACAGGTTCACCGGTCCGAGCGGCTTCGCGAGGAGCGCCGTGATCCCGGAACCGGCGATCGCTCCCAGGCTTCCTCCGACGGCGATGAAGCCGAAGAGCCGCTTGCTCTGCTCCCACACGAACACGTCCGCCATGAAGCTCCAGAAGATGGAGATGACGAACATGTTGAAGACGCTGAGCCACACGAAGAACACGCGCGCCACGTCGCTGGCCGAGTCCGCGGGCAAGAAACGCAACAGCAGATAGAACGCGAGCAAGTTCAGCGCGCCGATGTGGTAGGCGATCGGGATGAACTTCTTGCGCGGGTAGCGCGTCACGAGCGCCGCGTACACGGGATTGGCGAGCAGCGTCCCGATCAGCGTGTACGTGAACAGCCAGGGCAGCTCTTCCCGCCCCGCACCGGCACTGATCTCGTCACGCAGCGGTCGCAGGATCGAGTAGCACGTCAGGACGCAAAAAAAATACGCGCACGACCAAAGCAGTACGCGTATCTCGTTGTCCTTGACGTCGACGAGCCGCTGGAGGGTTCGTTGGATCATTCGACGGCGGCCGACCGGCGACCTCATCATGCCGTCCACACGGCGTGGAGCGTGTGAGGTCCGCGAAAAAGCATCGGATCGCGGATCTTCACGAGCGGCGCGGCGTGCACCACTAACACTCCCGAATCCGCTGCCGTATCCCTGCGATCGAGGAACACACCATGCGAAACGATCTCTTCCCTTGGATTCTTCCGCTCGTCACGTCCGCCGCGATCGTCGTCGCGTCTCCTGCCGTTCAGGAGCGCGGTACGGGCTCGCGCCAATCTAGCGGGGCTGTCGGCGCTGTCGGAACCGTCGGCGAGCCGACGCTCGCGCCGCTCCTCGCCAAGGCGATGCCCGCCGTCGTCAGCATCGGCATCAGCGGCCACGTGTCCGGCGGGGTGGCCGACGATCCGGTCTTCGGCCGCTTGTTCGGGCGCCGCAATAGGACGGCGGTGCGCGAAGTCCAAGCCGCCGGCTCGGGCGTGATCGTGGATGCGGACAAGGGCTACATCCTGACCAACAACCACCTCGTGCAGAACGCCGACGCGATCCAGGTCACGCTGAACGACGGCCGGCGCATCGACGCGGAGCTCGTCGGCAAGGACGCCGGCTCGGACGTCGCCGTCATCCGCGTCTCGGCCGACGGGCTGACGAGTCTGCCGCTTGGCAACTCGGACGAAATGCGCGTGGGCGACTACGTCGTGGCGATCGGCAATCCGTTTGGCCTCACGCAGACGGCGACCCACGGCATCGTGAGCGCGCTCGGCCGCAGCGGTCTCGGCATCATCGGCCGCGACGGCTACGAAGACTTCATCCAGACGGATGCGTCGATCAATCCGGGCAACTCGGGCGGCGCGCTCGTGAACTTGCGCGGCGAGCTCATCGGAATCAACTCGGCGATCGTCGGTCCGGCGGGAGGGAGCGTCGGCATCGGCTTCGCGATCCCGATCAACATGGCGCAGCAGATCGTCAAGCAGCTCGTCGATCACGGGTCGGTTCAACGTGGACAGCTCGGCGTCGTCGTCCGCGACTTCGACCCGGCGCTCGTCCGCGAGGTCAAAGCGGACGTCGAGCACGGCGCGATCATCCAAGAGGTGCAGAGCGGTTCCGCCGCGGAGGACGCCGGACTCGAAGTGGGAGACATCCTGCTCTCGATCGACGGTTCACCGGTGCGGAGCAGCGCCGACGTGCGCAACAAGATCGGCTCGCGCCAAGTCGGGGACACGATTCGAATCGAGCTCGTGCGCGACGGTCGCCGCCGCACGATCTCCGCGAAGATTCGCTCGCGGATCGCGCAACTGTGGACTGAAAGTGTGGGTGGGCCCGCGGTCGCCGCTCTTGGCGAACCGCGGGAAGTGGTGACGGAACGCGCCTGATGCGGGCGTTTCCCGGGGCTAGGGCCGGGGGACGCAGCGCACACGAACGGCTTCGTCGTCACACCGGACCGAGACGCCGTCGACACTCGATCGAGTGTCGGCGGCGTCTCGCACCTTTGCACGAGTCGCACGCTGGTGCGGTCGTGCTCAGTCGAGTCTTCCATCCGCCGCTCGCTCCGCGGGCGCGCGGGGCAGCAAGTTTTCCCGGCCGAACTCGCGCTGAATGCAGCGCCGCCGGGTGGGGTGACGAAGCGTGAGACTCCCGCGCGTTCCGCTCAGGGGCCGACCGCGAACGCTCAAGCTTGGTGATGACGAAGGTGCCCGGCACGCGGGCCGAGTACCGCGCCGTGCTGACGCGC
>JANLUN010000033.1:0-4543 GCA_031363505.1 Planctomycetota bacterium
CCCTCGTCGCCGACGAGGAGCACCTGGTCGAATGTGATCTTGTCGCCGGCCTTGTAGCGGCGATCTAGATCGAGCAGCAGCACCTCGCCCTTGCGGACGGTGGCTTGGCGCGAGCGATCCTGAATGATGGCGTACACGAGATTGGGGGCTCCGGTTCGACCGCGGTGGAATCCCTCCCGCGGCGTCCCGCGCGCCCTCCGAGGGCGTGCGCGGGAAGTGATGGGCCGCGCCGGCGAAGTGCCCGGGCGGCGAATGGGCGAGAAAGTCTAGCGGTGGCTGGAAGCCCAGGGAAGAGGGCTCTCGCGTGTCAGCGCTTCCGACGCCCTCCGGGCCGAACCTCGCGCCCGTCGGTGCGCACGTAGCGCAGGACGCTGTCTTCGGTCTGCTCCGGCGCGTCGAACAGCTTGATCTCGCGCTCGAATCGATACTCCAGCGCGCGCAGGAAGTCGGAGCAGAAGTCCTTGAGGTACTTCACGACCTCGGGGTGCGCCCGGACTTCGACCGTCGAGAAGCCCTTGAGCGACATCGCCGAGCCGAGGCGGCGCAGGATCGCCGCCGCGCGCGATTCGACGGTGCGGACCCGGCCAGTGCCGCGACAGCGCGGGCAGGTGTGGAACACCTTCTTGTTCATCCCCGGCCCGAGTCGTTGGCGCGTCAGCTCGAGCAACCCGAACTGCGAGATGCGGCCGAGCTTGCTGCGTGCGCGATCTCCCGCCAGCGCTTCCTTGAACACGCGCTCGACGGTGCGGATGTTCGCCGCGCGCATCATGTCGATGAAGTCGACGACGATGATGCCGCCGAGGTCGCGCAACCGGATCTGCCGCGCGATCTCGGGCGCGGCCGCGAGGTTCGCTTTCAGCGCGATGTCCTCGAAGTCGAAGCCGTCGGTACGCGTCCGGCCGGAGTTCACGTCGATCGCGACGAGCGCTTCGGCCTGGTCGAATACGATCGAACCGCCCGACGCGAGCTCGATGCGGCGCGAGAAGATCTTCTCGAAGTCGCTCTCGACGCCGTAGGAATGGAACACGGGCCGCGGGCCGGTGTAGAGCTTCACACGCTCGACGTTCTCCGGCATGAGCTGGCGCGTGAAGTCGACGATCTGCCGGTGCACTTCCGGATCGTCGACGACGACCGCTTCGGTCTCCGGCGTGAAGAGATCGCGCACCGTGCGGATCGCGATGTCCGATTCTTGGTAGAGCGGCGCGGGACCGTGACCGGCCTTGAGTCGCGTCGAGAAGCTCTCCCACACGCCCTTCAAGTAGTCGAGGTCGCGCTTGAGGTCGGCCTTGGTGCGACCGATCCCCGCCGTGCGCACGATGACGCCCATGCTGGGCGGCACCTCGAGCTGCTGCAGGATCTTCTTCAGCCGCCGACGTTCCTTCTCGTCCTCGATCTTGCGGCTGACACCGGTGCGCGACATGCACGGCATGAGCACCAAGTAGCGGCCCGGGATCGAGATGTACGTGGTCAGCGTCGGACCCTTGTCGCCGATCGCGTCCTTCGTGACTTGCACGACCACGGTCTCGCCTTTTCGAAGCAGATCGGTGATCGGTAGCCGCGGGCGCGCACGGAAACGACGCGCGTGATCGGAACGCGACTTCTGCCGGCGTTTCGTGCTCTCGGTCGCGACATCGCCGCCCTCGTCGTGCGAGTCGACGTCGAGGATCTCGTCGGCGACCGTCGGCTGCGTCGCTGCATCCGAGTCCCACTCCTCCATGTCGCTCGGATCGACGTTGGTCGTGAGCAGCTTGTCGATGCTCCAGTCCTTCTCGCCATAGGCCGAGATCACGTCGGACGTGTGCAGGAAACCGTTGCGTCCCTGCCCGAAATCGACGAACGCCGCGCCGATCGCCGGCTCTAGGTTCACGACTCGACCGCGGTAGATGTCGTTGACGACCGAGTTCTGACTCTTCACCGTCATCTGGAAGTCGATGATCGTCTCGCCTTCCACGACAGCGACGCGTTGCTCTTCGGGATCCGCTGCGTTGACGAGGATCAGCGTCTTGCGCGCCGGTTCGACGACGGATTCCGGCGCCGGGCCGCGCGCAACCGATTCGCGCGCACCCTTGTCGCGACGGCGCGACTTCTTGCGCGAACTCTCGCGCCCGGTCTCTTGAGCCGGCGCTTCGAACGCGGGCTCGCCGATCACCTCGGCGTCGTCGGGAAGCTCCGGCAGATCCGGAAGATCGTTTTCCTCTCCGGGGATCCACTCGACCTCGACGGGCTGCTCGGTTTCGCGGACGGGCTGTTCAGTTTCACGTCGGCGACCGCGGCCACCACGTCCGCCGCGACGGCGACGCTTGGGCCGTGTCCGACTCTCAGCACTCGCGTCCACACCAGTGGGCGCGGCCGACGGTTCGCGTACGGGTGAGTCGTTCGCCTCGCCGCGTTCGTCGCCGGCGTCGTGCGAATCGGAACCGATGTCATCGGGCGCATCGCCCACCGGTGCGGCGGATTGACGCGTTCCACGCTGACCGCCGCGCTTTCCGCGGCGGCGGCGGCCGCGACGACCACGTCCGCCGGCGTCGTCAGGACCGCGATCCGCGGGTGCCTCGCGTGTATGGAGTTCGGGTGATGCGCTGACTTGCGGTGCCGGCGGAGCCGAACGTTCCGGGGAAGTGTCCGCATCTCGCGGTGCGTCCGGTTGCGACCCGTCCTCGCGCGGCGAACCGCTACGCGACCGACGTCGGCGACCGCCTCGAGAGCCACGCCGCCGCTTGGGTCGGGGCGAAGCGTCCGATTCCCCGCCTGACGGAGGCGCGATCGAGTCGCTCGCGGCACCAGCGCCCTCTTGCGACGGTTCGTCCTCGAAGGAGCGCGAGCTCTCCGCGCGTGCGAAGAACTGCGGCGCGGAACGCTGCACGGCGTCGACGCGCATCGATGCCGAGTTCGGCGTGCGCGAGTAGTTGGAGTCAGACTCCGAGGTTGAATACGGAAGGGACTTGGGAAGCCCGAAGGCGTCCGGAAATTGTTCTGAGGGCATGTCCATGAGTAGTGATTGGACTGCAGCCTCTCGCCCGTCGGGCGTGCGATACACGCACCGTCACCGCCGTGAAATCTTGCGAATTCAATCCGCTCCGTCGCCGCGAACGACCCAACGAGTGGGTGTCGCAGCGAACGTCTACGCATCGTGCGCCGGGAACCATTCCCGGCCGACCGACGGTCGCGTGGCGCACAGCGCGGCGCGACGTCGAATGACGCGCAATGAGCGGAAGGTGGCGAGCTCCAGGGGAGAGCTGCAAACCGTTGTTCCTTGTTGGGCGAGACGCGCTTGCGGCTCGCGGGTGTCTAACGAAGCGCGCTCGCGCTTCGATTGGGTTGTGTTCGGTGGCGGCGTTCCGATGCGGAGCGCCGATGATCGTAACGAGCGCAAGGCTCGACCGATCGGTGCGCCGAGCGCTCGGCCTGCGCAACCCGCCGCGGCTTTTCAGCCCCGGCCTGGATCCTCGCGGGCCTTGGAGACCCGATCGGTGAACCCATCGTTCCCTATCGCGAGCCCCGAGTCGAACCCCAACTGGGGAGAATCGAGGACTTTCCGAAAGTTTGACGCGTCGCCGGGCGCGGATGCGTCCCCCGGATAGGGCGAGGCCGCATCCGCTCCTGGGTGCTTCTATTCAGGAACCGCGGCCGGAGTCGTTTCGGCGACTGCCGCGTCCTTGAAGCTCGTCTGGGTGAGCGACTCGAGCTCTTCCTTCAGATCCGACCGGCGGCGGCGGAGTTCCTGCTCCAGGAGCAGCTGCGTGTCTTCGCTGGAATGGACGATCGAGGGCGTGATGAACACGATCAGGCTGCGGCGTTCGCGGTTCTTCGCTTCGTGTTTGAAGAGCTCACCGAGCAGCGGGATCTTCGAGAGAAACGGCACGGCCGTCTGGGTCTCGACGTTGGTGTCCGACGTCAAGCCGCCGATGACGGCGGTCTGTCCGGACTCGAGCATCATCGTCGTGACGATCGTCGACGAGCGCGTGCGCGGCAGCGCGATCGAGCCTTCGAGACCCGAGGCGCCGACCGTGAACACGTCGAAGCCCGGCGGAGCAAGCGTCGAGTTTCCGGTGCCCGACAGACTCGTCTCTTTCGGAATGATCTCCATCACGATGTTGTCCGTGCCGGGGATCACGTTGGGCCGGATCAAGAGCTGGAAACCGACTTCGACGGGCGAGCCGCCTGCTTCCTGAACCGACAATTGCAAGCCACCGGACTGACCTTGTTCGGACTTCGCTTCCGCGTAGCGGATCGTCTCACCGACGAAGATCGTCGCTTCGTTGCCGTCGAGCGCGATGATCTTCGGCGCTTGGATCACTTCGGACTTGGTGTCGCGCTGCAAGAGGCGCAACGTCGCTTGGACCTGTTGGAACGAGAGCGCGCCGAACACCGTGTCAGGCACGACCGTCGCGCCGGCGTTGAGCAGCGGATCGACGTACGGGCCCTGTCCATTCGGACTCGCGATGAGCCAATCGTCGAAGCCGCCGCCACCCTCGTTGAAGGGGAACGTGACGGGGATCGATCCGCCGGTCAGCGTGACCTGCGGACCGCTGTCGCCGTAGTC
>JANLUN010000055.1:0-1047 GCA_031363505.1 Planctomycetota bacterium
GTCGCGGTTACCCCAAACTGCGCTGACGGTAGACCGGCCGCGCCGGGGCGGCGGGAGACGCGGCGTGGGAAGCCTCGGTCGAGCTCCGGTCGAGCTCCGCCCGACCGAGCGTCCGACGCCTCCGACGGTTTCTCCACATCACCACCGCGCCCATGGATCCACGCTTTTCCTTGCGCTTCGAGTCCGGCGAGCGGCGCGGGGAGGAGATTCCGATCCCCGCGCAGGGGATCACGGTCGGTCGTCGACCCGGGAACTCGCTTCAGATCCTCGACAACTCGGTGTCGGGCAAGCACGCCGAGATGCTGGTCGACGGACAGGGCGTGCTGCTGCGCGATCTCGGCAGCACGAACGGCACGCGCGTCGGACCGCAGCGGATCATCGAGCACCGTCTCGCGCACGGCGACCGCGTGTTCTTCGGCAACGTCGAGCTCGCGTTCCAAGATGCGCGCGCCACCGATGCGCGCGTGGCCGGGGACGTCGCAGGTGCGCCGGTCGTCGCGGCTCCCGCGATCGCGGCCGGTGATGGCATGCAGCGCACGAGCGCCGAGCTCGTGCTGCGCTCGCACAAGAGATCCCGAGTCGGACTCGTGGTGATCGCCGTCCTCGCGCTCGGCACGGCGGGTCTCTACTGGTGGCTGCAGCGCGCCGGACTTTCGAGCACGGCGACCGCGCGCCCCGTCGAAGCCGTGCCGGGCAACTTGCTCGCGGACAGCTACTCGTTCGAAGGTGACACCGACACGTGGTCTCCGGTCGAAGCCGCGCCCGCGGTGTTCCTCAAGACGCCGATCGATCGCGCGGCCGGCGGAGCGAATGCACCGTCGGGTTCCTCGTGGATGTCGACGGAGCTCGCGCCCGGGGAGTGGGCGTGCCACCGTTCGCCGTCCGTCGCGGCGCCCGTCGGACACGCGCTGCAAGCACGCGCCAAAGTGCTTCCCGCCGAGAGCGTCGCGATGCAGCTCGGCGTCGAGTTCGCAAGCGCGAGCGAGAACGGACCACACCCCGTCATCGCGTGGGGCGAGGACGAAGTCACGTGCGCGGTGCCCGCCG
>JANLUN010000061.1:0-5006 GCA_031363505.1 Planctomycetota bacterium
AGTGATGCGGCGCGTGGACTTGCATCAGAAAAGTGCGCCGCCTGCGCGGCGACGTCAGCGGCGAGCCTGCCTGCGTCAGCCTTTCGCCTCGACTACGCAGCCCCGCGGCGTCACGCCTTCGCCTCGACTGCGATGCCCGGCCGCGTCAGGCTTCCGGGGCGCGCGCGGACGGAGCCGAGTCGAGTTCCGGGAGCGGAACGCTCGCGTAGTCGAGGAGCGGGCATTCGGCGTACAAGCCGTCGAGCTCGTAGTACTGGCGCGCCTCGGGCTGCAGGACGTGCACGACGACGTCCATGTAGTCGAGGAGCACCCACCAGCCGAGATCGGAGCCCTCGGCCCGCGCATGGCGCTCGCCCAAGGCCTTCAGCCCGGTGTGAATCTCGTCGTAGATCGCCCGGACGTGCGGTCGCGAGAGGCCCGATACGAGCACGAAGTAGTCGGCGACCTTGATATGGTCCGCGACGTCGTAGACGCGGATGTCGACACCCTTCTTGCGGTCCGCCAGGGCGGCGGCGGCGGCCGCCAGTTTCTTGGGATCGATGATTGGTCTCCTAAAAAATCAGTTCGTCGCGCGACTCAGTTCGTCGCGCCGACCCGGCCCGATGATCGACCCGCCGCGATGATCGACAACCATCGGTAGTCGCGTTCGCGTTCGGCGCGGGCTCAGATTCTAGCCTCTGACCCACCGAGTTGGGGCAGGTTCATCGAGGCGCCGTGCAGCTCGGCGCTCACAGCGGCAGTTCCTCGCGCTCACAGCGGATCGCCGGCGGGCGGCGCCGGCGGGTTCCGATCGCGTTTGCGCATGCGCGCGCGCACGTACATGGTGATGAGGAGCGAAACGACTCCGAATGCCAGCCACAGGTGCAGGTTGTGCATCTTGTGGCGCAGCTCTTCGACCGACGCGCCGAACAGCTTCCCGAGCCAGATCGACGTCGGCACGGAGATCAGGACGCCCAGCCCGTCCAGCAAGAGGAAGCGCGCGAAGCTCATGCGCAATGTGCCCGCCACGAAGTAGCCGGGGATCCGCAGTCCGGGGAGGAAGCGGCACGTGAACACGGCCCAGTTGCCGTGGGACTTGAAGCGCCGCTCCAGCGTGGCGAATCGCTCCGGATGGAGAACTTTCGCCGCCCAGCGCGACCGCAGCGCGGCGAGGCCGTACGCCCGTCCCAGCACGAACGGGATCGAGTCCCCGAGCAGGATGGCGCTCGAGCACACGAGCGTGATCCGGATGAACTCGACCTTCCCTTGGTGCAAGAGGAGACCCGAGCCGATCAGCGCCACTTCCTCGGGCAGCGGCAAGCCTATGCCGCAGAGCATCAAGAACGTGAACGGCGCGAGGTAGTGGAAGCGGCCGAAGAGGCCTTCGAGAAGCTCGGACACACCCAGCGCAAGGAGGAACACGGCCCGAGATGTTAGCGGCTCGCGGTCTCGATCCCATCGCGAAACGCAGGCCTCGATGGGCGCGGCGCCCGCTCATCGCGAAAACGCGCGCTCCGCGCGATGCGGCGTCAGCGATCCGACTCCGTCGCCAGCTCGCGCGCTCGAGCACCGGCGTCCGCGCCGAGCGCGTGACCAAGCTTTGCCGAGCGTTCGAACGCATCCGCGGCGAGCTCCCACGCCTCGCGCCGGCTCGCCGGCCAAATACGGTCGGCGTCGTCGAGCGAACCGAAATACGCGTACGCGATGCCGCGGTAGAAGGCGATCTCAGAGGGGTCGTGTACGCGCTCCTCGCCCCGGGCCAGGAGGTCGAGTCCAGCCCGGATCCATTCGCGGCGCACGAGCGGATCCGGCTCGCGCAGGAGCGACGCACGCTCGTAGAGGAAGTGGTGCGCCAAGAAGATCCATCCGCCGGAGTCGCTCGGCGCGAGGCGCAGCGCGGACTCGGCACGCGCGTACGCGAGCGCGGTCTCGCCGTGCCCCAGCGCGCTGTCGGAGCGCACCCATTGGACGTCCGCGGCCAAGCGCGCGATCGGGCCGAGCAGGCGTTCCGCCAGCGAACCTCGAGGACCGCTCTCTCGCTGCGCGATTGCGCGCGAGGACCATACGAAGACAGCGATCACCGCCGCCCACGCGGCAACGTACGCGATGCGGCCACGCAAGCTCACGTATCGCGACTCCACCTGCGACTCCACTCGCGACTCCACTCGCGACCGCGCGCGCCGAGGTCTCGCGCTTGCACCGTGCGACCGAGCGCGTTCACTCTTCGCGTCTCCACGGTTCGACTGCGCGGGTTCGCGCGTCCCGTCTCCACATGCGACTGCGAGCGCTCACGACTCGCGTCCGCACTGTGCGCCTGCGAGCTTTCACGAATCGGCCTCCACCGTGCGATCGCGTGCCCACGCCTGCGCGTCTCCGCACACGACGGCCGGTGCTCAAGCGTGGCGTCTCCATGCTGCGACCGAGCGCGTTCACGCCACGCGCTCCCACGAGCGACTGCGTGCGCTCACGTCTCGCGTCTCCACCGCGCCAGTCCTGAAGCGGCGAGTGCGAGACCGCAGGCCAGCGCGATGAACGCGCCCGCATAAGCACGCGGATCGAGCTCCGGCGGAACGCGCCCCTGCGCCGCAATCGCAAGCGCTTCGGGCAAGTCGATGCCCGGGATCCACGCGCACGGCGCGTCGGCAAGCCACGCAGCGATCCACAGCGCGATCACGCACAGCGCAGCGCTCGCTGCGCTGATCCACGCGCCGAAACCGAACGCGAGCGCGATCCATGCACACGAAGCAATGCACAAGCGCAGGACGATCGCGCGGTCCGCGGCGCTTGCGCTTGCGACGGGAACCCACACTTGCGCCGCGTCGGAGAGCACGAGCACGCGCGCGTCGGGATCGGAAACGGAGAGCTCGAGCTCGACGGCGCCGGCGGCAGCGGGCAACACGACCTCAATTGCGCCGCGTGTGCCGATGTGCGTTCGTGCCGTGGTGGTCTCCCCGGGGCTGCGCGCGCGGAGCAAGACCTCCGTCGCCGGACCGGCACCCGCGCCAAGACCCAGCTCGACGCGCACGCGCGCGCCGCCGAGGCGAGCAGTCGGTGTTCGCTCGTGTGCGTTCGCCGGCACATCGCGCGCGCTCGATGGCGCGTCGCGTGCGGTCGGTGCGTGCTCGCGCGCGGCCGAGGCCGAGGGCACATCGCTTGCCCCCGACGGCTCCTCGCGCACATTCGACCGCGCCTCGAGCGCGGCCGAGGGCACGCTGAGTGCATCCGAATGAATCTCGCCCGTATTCGGCCGCATCTCGCGCGCGGCTGACGGCGCGTCGCGCGCGACCGATCGAGCGTCGCTCGTGTTCGGTGGAACCTCACCGGTGCTCGATTGAACCTCGCCTGCAGCCGGTCGAACCTTGCTTGCGCTCGATTGAATCTCGCTGGCGGCTGAGCCCGCGGCCGATCGCACCTCGCCCGCGGCCAATTCCACCTCGCCCGCGGCCGATTGAACCTCGCGTGCGGCCGATTGAACCTCGCGTACGGCCGATTGAACCTCGCGTACGCTCGGCGGCAGCTCGACCGACCACCTGCGCGTGTGCTCGCCGTCCACCCACACGGCGCCGGGAGCGGGCACTGAACCAACGAGCTGGAAGCTCCCGTCGACACGCGGCGTGCGCGTGGCGACGAGCGTCCACCACGCGAGCACGAGGAACCACGCGCCGAGGACCACACCGCACGTGGCCGAGGTGGCGATCGTCAGGCGGCCGGCGGCGCGGCTGCCGAGCCAATCGACCTCGCCTTTCGATCGCCATCGCCCGACCGCAGCGGCCGCGCGGATCACGATCATTGGCATCAGCGCGAGACAGAAGCCCGACCACAGCCCCTGTCGAGCGAGTCCGCTGCTCACGGCCGCGACGGACGAGTCGTCGCCCGCGTCGAGTGCGATCACGTCGGTGCTCCAATCGTTCGTCGCCAGGATCACCGCCAGCACAGCCGTCCACAGCAATGCGCCGGGCGCAAGCGTGCGCCTCAGCGCGAGCATGGTTAGACGCGCCGAAAAACGTGGTGCGCTGCGTGACGAAGCACTCATCGCCGGCTCGCGCCGCGGTACAGGTCGAGCAACGTGCGGCCGCGGAGCACATCGCGCGGCGCGCCGCGTTCGGCGACGCGGCCGTCGAGCAGCACGGCCAAGTCGTCGCACCGATCCAGGATGTCCGCGACGATGTGCGACGAGAGCACGATCGTGGCCGAGCGCGCGCGTGCCTCCGCGAGCAGCGTCTCGAGCACTTCGAATCCCTGCGCGTCGAGTCCTGCCGTCGGTTCGTCGAGTAGAAAGAGATCCGGTCTGTGGATCCACGCTTGCGCGAGTCCGAAGCGTCGCAGCATGCCGCGCGAGTAGCGACCCAGTCGCGTGCGTGCTTCACGCTCGAGTCCCACGAGCGCCAACAGGCGTTCGGTCTCCGCTTTGAGCTCGGCGCCGCGCACGCCTTGCAGCGATCCGAGGAGTTCGAGGCAGAGTCGCGCCGAGAGCTCCAGCGGGTACGGTGAATCCTCGGAGAGGTAGCCGACGCGACGCCGGACTCTCGCTTGCGCGGGGGATCCGCCGAGCACCTCGACGCTTCCGGTGCTCGCGCGATCGACGCCGGCCAAGATGCGCAACAGAGTGCTCTTGCCCGAGCCGTTCGGTCCCGCGAGACCCAGCGTGCGGCCACGGGGAATCTCGAGATCGATCCCGGCGAGCACGAGTTTGTGGCGCAGGCCGAAGAGGAGCGGATAGCGTTGCTCGACGGCGATTAGCCGCACGGCGATCGGCGCGGGATCGGACACGGTCGCGCAGCATAGAGTGAAACTGGCCGCGTTGGCTGCGCCGGA
This sequence comes from Planctomycetota bacterium, assembly GCA_031363505.1. Taxonomy (GTDB): domain Bacteria; phylum Planctomycetota; class UBA1135; order UBA1135; genus JANLUN01. Next base: position 4,795 of record JANLUN010000061.1, read on the forward strand.
TGTTTGCTCACCGGTGCAACCGCCGGCCTGATCCTCGGTCTTCGGAGAAGTCCCCGATCCCCGGTCTCGCCCGGGAGGAGTTCTCCGATGCGTTTCGCGCCTCGTCACTGCCCGCATTCTGACTGTTCGTCCTCATCCGAGCAGGGCTTCCGCTGGCGCCGCAAGGGCTCCTTCCAGCGGCGCTGCGACGGCCGCCGCGTGCAGCGTTTCCT
>JANLUN010000063.1:0-3987 GCA_031363505.1 Planctomycetota bacterium
CGTGATCATCGCGACGTTGTAGGTCGTCGCCTGAGCCGCGGGCAGCATGTTCTGCACCTTGCTGTCGTTCCAAGCCTTCGAGAGCAGGTTGATCGCATCGCCGATCACCGCCGCGCCCTGCTTGGGGTGCGACGCGTCGCCGACGTTGTAGTCGCCGTGGACGTAGATCGGATCCTCGGAGACGACCGTCAGCGCGTCGGGCAGCACGGCTCCATTCGTCAAGCGAATTCCCTTGGCTCCCAGCCCCGTGCCCTCACCGTAGTGCGCGGCGTACAGCAGTCCGTTCGCTGGGAAGAGTCCCGACGCAGTCAGCGCGAAGACGTCGATCTCCGTCACGCGAATCTTGTTGTTCGTACCGCCCGCTTGGCGAGCGTCGTACATCTGATCGATCGAGATCACGCCGACGAGCGACGACGTGACGTCGATGCCGGCCTTGTCGAAGGCCTTCCACGTCCCGTTCGCCGCTGTGATGATCGAGAGGTCGGCGTTCGCGTGGTAGAAACCCATGTTGTGCGTGCCGGTCCCCGGCGCGCAGGCGTCGTACTGCCCGGTCACCGGGTTCAGGACGTAGTTGCCGGCGGCGCTCTCCTCGAACATCGAGAGCGAGCCGATCGGCGGCGCGACGGCCTCGGTCATGCCGTGATCCGCAGAGTGCACCGTGCTGCCGCTTCCATTGGCGTAGCTCGACGGCTGCGCCCAGTACTCGAGCGCTCCCGGTCCCCACGGCAGCCAGTCGCCCAGGTCCGTGTAGTCGCCGTTGCCGTTCGCATCGTGCGGCGTGAGGAAGCTGCTGTCGTATCCGCTCGTGTTCGTCACACCGAGGCCGTCCATCTGCGAGTGGCTGTTCATCCGCACGTACTGCACCGGCTCGAGCGGATCGAACGGGTTCGCAACCCAGCGCCTCACGCGGACGGTTCCGAGCGACTGCGTCGGATCGTCCTTGCGGTGCCGGTAGATGTCGCCGACGGCGCGCAGGTAGTTCGTGTTCACGGTCAGCGTCGCGTTCGAGCCGAGGTGCATGTTCCCGTTCGAGTGCACGCGGCCCGAGAGCGTCATGTCGGCGCCGGGCTGGATCTCGAGGTCTTGGTTGTAGAAGACCGCGAACTGGAAGATCGGCGTCGACTCCATGTTGATGATGCGGTGGAGCGTCACCGAGTTGTTCAGGACGGCGGACGCCGCACGGATCTCGTACCCCGTGAGAATCGTTTGGATCCCCGCCGGATCGGTGACCGTGCTCGCGAAGCCGGTCGGCACGACCGAGTACCGCACGTCGGTGCCGTTGATCGCCGCGATGCCGCTCGCCGGCACCGCCGACCAGCCCGCGATCGCCGTCTGCACGTCCTTCTTCGCGGCTTCGAGCGCGCCTTCGGCCAAGTACTTCGCCTGACCCCCGTACCGCTTGATGCCCGACGTCGCATCGGCGACGCGCGACACGGTCAGCATGATCGACACGAGGCTCGCGGCGACGAACACCGCGAACATGGCGTACACGAGCGCGATGCCGGCTTCACGACCGATGCGCGCTTGGAATCTCGTTTTCATAAGTCCCCCACTCCGTTGCGGAGCTTCACGACGGCTTCCCCGAAGTAATGGTGAAGCGCTCCTTCCGAGTCTCGATCTCGAAGCCAGATCCGCACGCGGATCGCGTCGAGGGGAACTTGAAAACCGGACGTCGCGTTGTCGTCGAACGCGATGCGCTCGACATTTCGCGCGATGATCGTGGGGGTGCCCGCATTCACGCGGCGCTGGAGAACGTTGACTCCGTCCGCATCCGTGACGACGACGTAGCTGCGCGGGATCGGGTCCCACACGAGCTGGCCGTCCGCGTCGATGTCGGGGATACCGTCGGGCGTGGGCACGACGGTGAGCGGGTCGCGGTCGTCCGCGTCGAGCGGCTCGAGGAAAGCGATCTCGCGATTCGGACCGAAGTCCGCCTCGCCGTTGATGGCCGTGTGCACCGCGGGCGCGTGCGCATGGATGGCGTACGGCGCGCTCGCCGCGCCGTCGACGAACAAGTACGGGTGCGGCGTGCCGTCCGGATCGACGAAGCCGGAGCGCTTCAGGTCGCCGACAATCGTCGCGATGGCCTTTTCGGCCATGATCTGGAGCTGACCGTCGACAGAACCGGTGATCGTGCTGCTGCGCAAGCTGTCCATCGACTGCGCGAGCCCGAGGCCGAGCACGAGAAGCACGGCCACGCCGATGGCGAGCTCGACCACACTGAAACCGCTCGTGCTCGTACGGCGCACTTTCGTCTTCGGAGAGATCTTCATTGCGTTTTCATGCTCGCGATCCGGATGCGGCGCGGCCGTCCACCGAAGTCGTTCCACGTCACCTCGATCACGATCTGCAGCGGATCGGGGACGACGCCCGTCGGAACGTAGTTCGGGTACGTGGCGACGACGCGCTCGTTCGCGAGGTGCAGACCGTTGAAGGTCGCGATCGGCTGACCGGCCGCGTACGTGCTCCCCGCGACGGGGAGCGAGGAGATCGGCGTGACGAGGAGCAGCGCTTCCATCGCCGCGTGCGCGTCGGCCACCGCCATGTTGGTCTCGCGACTCGTGCGCAGCAGATTGTGCGAGCTGAGTTGCGTGATGAACGTCGAGAGCACGGCCACCGTCAGCACGGTGATCGCGATCATCAGCTCGATGAGAGAGAACCCCCGCCTGGAGCTCTTGCACGGCGCCTGCCAGCGCATACTTCCCCTGCCCTTCCCCGCGCGATCTCCTGCCTGAGAAAAAGCGCGTTCGGTTTCTACTTCGGCGTCCCGGACGCCTGAACCTGAGGGAATCCGCTTAGCGCGACAGCCAGCGCGCAACCCACGCCAGCACGTCCCAAAGTTCGATGCTCTCGTGCCGATCTTCGAAGATGTCGTCCATCGGCGCAGCCCCGCCGGACTGAGATCGCTCCAGTCGTGCGATCGCGCGTGCCGCTTCGCGCTCGCGCGCGCGAACGAGTCCTCCTCCGCGCACGAACTCGAGGATGCGCTCGAGCTCGGTGTGATCGAGCCACGCGCCGTGGTTCTTGCACACGTCGATCAGGATTCCGGACGAGCCGCCGAAGTTTTTGCGCGCCATCCGATCGTCGCAGCGGATGCACGGCAGGTACATCGGTCCGCTGCTCGTCGAGGGCGCCGGAGGTGCTCGACCGTCGCCCGCGAGCGCGGAGAGCACGGCGCTCGAAGACTCCGTCTGGTTACACAGCGACTCGAGCACACCCGGCTCGAGCCACAACCCCGCGCAGCTCTTGCACTCGATCAAGTTCACGCGGCCGAGGGCGCGCGAGCGCAGCTCGCCGGCGCAACGCGGGCAACTCTTCCCTTCGGCTGCGGCCGCGATGACTTGCGGCGCGATCGCGACTCCGCAGTCCATGCAATACCTCGCGCCTGCAAGCATGCGTGCGTAGCACACAGGACAGATCTCGGAGAGGCCGCGGTCTTCCAGCGTGATCTCGCCGTCGCAATACGCGCACGCGCGCGCGTCGACACCCAGCGCGCCGCCGCACGCTCCACAGCGGCGCGGACGGGGCGCGCGCGCGACGCGGAGCACGATCTGGATGCGCTCTCCGCATTCGCAGCGCAGCCGTTCTCCGGTCGCAAGATGGCTCGCGTCGTACTGCCGGCCGCACACACGGCACGCGACGAGCATCCGCGGTGCGGGCCGCGAGTCGCGACCCGGCGGGAGCACACTCGCGCCTGAATCCATGCCTCGCGTATCGGCCCTGCGGACCACGCGGGATGAGAAAAGCAGAAACTGGCCGCGTTGGCTGCGCCGGATGTTTGCTCACCGGTGCAACCGCCGGCCTGATCCTCGGTCTTCGGAGAAGTCCTCGATCCCCGGTCTCGCTCGGGAGGAGTTCTCCGATGCGTTTCGCGCCTCGTCACTGCCCGCATTCTGACTGTTCGTCCTCATCCGAGCAGGGCTTCCGCTGGCGCCGCAAGGGCTCCTTCCAGCGGCGCTGCGACGGCCGCCGCGTGCAGCGTTTCCT
>JANLUN010000203.1:0-1515 GCA_031363505.1 Planctomycetota bacterium
CGCGAACCGTGCGTGCACTGGAGTGCGCGCAAGGCTGTGTTCAGCATGGTTGTCGGATCGCCCGGTCAGTACGAGAACCATCCGTACCGTTGGCAGCTCTACGAGGTCGTCGGCTTGGACGAAGACGACACGCCGGTGATCACGAAGATCGCGAACCAGCCGGAGCAGTACAACAACACCGCGCCGATCTACACGAGCGACGATCGCATCCTGTTCACGTCGGATCGTCCGCGCAACGGTGCGTTGCACCTCTATCCGCAGCTCGACGAGTACGAGGAGCAGCCGACGAACACGGGCATCTGGAGCCTCGATCCCGAGTCTGGCGCGCACACGATCCTGAACCACGCGCCGTCGGGCGCGTTCTCGCCGCGCATCGACAGCTACGGCCGCGTGATCTTCACGCGCTGGGACCACCTCGAGCGCGATCAGCAGGCCGACGACGATCACGTCAACCCGCAGTTCGGAACGTTCAATTGGTCGAGCGAAGCCGCGAACTCGGTTGCGACGAACAGCAACGCCGAAGTCTTTCCGGAGCCGCGCGACTTCTGGATCGGCTACGTCAACGACCATCCGAACTACGCCGGCGATCTCAACGGTTACGCGCCGTACTTGAACGGCAACAACATCAACCACTTCTTCCCCTGGCAGATGAACCAGGACGGCACGGAAGAGGAGACGTTGAACCACATCGGTCGTCACGAGCTGCACAGCTACTTCCCCGGCAATCGCAACGACGACTCGACGATCGTTTCGTTCCTCGGCACGACGTCGCACACGACGAACAACAACACGATCACGAACATGTTCCAGATCCGCGAGGATCCGCGGCGACCGGGGACGTACTACGGGATCGACGCGCCGGAGTTCCTGTCGCACGCGGCGGGACAAGTCATCCGGCTTCACGGCGCGCTGGGGGCGAGCCCGGACGACATGACCGTGGACTACGTGACGCACCGCGACACGTCGAACGTGGATCCGACGCCGAGCGCGCAGCACAGCGGGCTCTACCGCAATCCGCTGCCGCTCACGAACGGCAAGGTCGTCGTCGTCCACACGAACGAGACGCGCGCGGACGAGAACGTCGGCTCGAGCTCGCAACCGCGCTCGCGTTACGCCTTCCGGTTGAAATTCCTCGTGCGTCAAGGCGGGTTCTCGGTCACCGGGCGAGCGCTGACCTCCGGAATCGACAAGTCGATTCAATATTGGTCGCCGAACGAGCTCATCACCTACAACGGCGAGCTGTGGGAGCTCGACCCCGTAGAAGTGGTCGCGCGCACGCCGCCGAGCGCGCCGGAGCCGGTTCTCGCGGCGCCCGAACGGAGCATCCTCAACGACGAGAACGTCACGCCCGGTCAGCTGAGCGCCTACCTGCGCAGTCGCAACGCGGCGCTGATCATCAGCCGCAACGTCACGCGGCGCGACCGCAACGACCGGCAGCAACCGTTCAATCTGCGCGTCGCGGGAACGTCGACGGTGACGACGGGCACGCCCGGCACCGTGTATCCGGTGAGCCAC
>JANLUN010000139.1:0-20516 GCA_031363505.1 Planctomycetota bacterium
GGGCGGGAGAAGCGCGCGCAGCGTGTAACCCGATTTGAGCGTCGCGCGTCGAGAACCGCGCGATAAACTCCGCGCCCTTTCCAAGCAGGAGCCCCATGGCAGCCCCCTCCAATCTCGTCGCCGCAGGCAAGGTCGTCTCGATCCACTACACGCTGACCGACGATGCGGGCGTCACGATCGACAGCTCGCAAGGCGGCGCGCCGCTCGCGTACTTGCACGGCGCCGGAAACATCGTGCCGGGCCTCGAGTCCGGGATCGCTGGACGCACGATCGGCGATCACTTCAAAGTCGACGTCGCGCCGGAGGACGGATACGGCGTGCGCAACCCGAAGGGCATGGATCGTGTGCCGCGCGACGCGTTCCCGCCCGACATCGAGCTCGAGCCCGGGATGCAGTTCAGCGCCGAGAACGAGCGCGGAGACGTCGTGACGACGTGGATTCACAGCGTCGAAGGCGAACACGTCACGATCGACTTGAACCATCCGCTGGCCGGCAAGACGCTCCACTTCCAGATCACCGTGGCGGCCATTCGCGACGCCACGCGCGAGGAGATGACGCACGGACATCCGCACGGCCCGGGAGGCCATCACCATTGACGGAGGGCCGCCGTCGACGACCGCGTGACGCGCGCCTCGACAACGAAGCGCGCTACGTGTGCGGTGCGTGCGGCGAGGAGATCGTCATCCCGTTCGATCCGTCGGCGGGCGCGAGCCAGCGCTACGTCGAGGATTGCCCCGTGTGCTGTCACCCGAACGTGATCACCGTCGAGATCGACGAGGACGGTGACGTGCGCGCGTGGGGCGAGGCCGAGTGAACGAGCGAACGCGCAGCTAGGGCTGCGCACGACCATCGAACGCTCACGCGCTCGGCGCGGCGTCGAGGTCGAAGTGCAAGAGTCGACAATCGAGCGCGCCGTTCTTGCACACCAGCGTGCGCTCGGGACGAGCCCCGAGTTCGCGCTCGAGTCGTGGGTTGCCGCTCAGGATCGACGCGTGAAAACCCGCGCAACGTTCGCGCAGGATTCGCCCGAACTCCCCATATAGACGCACGAGATCGCGCTCGTCGCCGATGCGCTCCCCGTAGGGCGGGTTCGTCACGACCCACGCATTCCATCCGCGTTTCGGCCGGAACTCCGCGAGCGGCCGGGCTTCCAGTTGGATGCGTCCTCCGAGGCCCGCTGCCTCGACGTTCTCGATCGCGCCCGCCACCGTTTGCGCGTTGGCGTCGCTGCCTTGGAGCACGAGCTTGCGCGGAAACTCGGGCGCGCGCAGCGCTTCGTCACGGACCGCTCGCCAGTATGACGCGTCGTGATTCTTCCAGCGTTCGAACCCGAATCGCTCGCGGAACGCTCCCGGCGGGATCTCGCCCGCGATCAACGCCGCTTCGATCAGGATCGTCCCCGAACCGCAGAACGGATCGAGCAAGGGCGAGCGCCGGTCCCAACCGGAGTCGAGGACAACCGCCGCGGCGAGCGTCTCCGCCAGCGGCGCACGTCCCTGGAAGCGCCGCCAGCCGCGTTTGTGCAGCGAGCCTCCCGACGTGTCGACGAGCAGCGTGCACCGATCGCGGAACAGGTGCGCGTGGATCGCCAGGTCCGGTTCTTCCTTGTCGACGGACGGCCGCACGCCGTGGCGTTCGCGAAACTGATCGACGACCGCGTCCTTGATCCGCTGCGCAGCGAACAGCGAGTGATCGATGCCCGATTCTTTCGTCTGCGCGTCGACGACGAATTGGCCGTCGGGCGCGAGGAACCTCGACCAGTCGACTTCCGTGGCTCCGGCGTAGAGCGCGTCGGCGCTGCGTGCTTCGAAGCGCGCGACGCGCATCAAGACGCGCACCGCGGTGCGCAGGCAGAGATTCGCGCGCCACGCGTCCTCGAGCGTGCCGTGGAAGAGCACGCCTCCGACCTGCTGCTCGGCTTTCGCGAAGCGCAGCGCCTTGACCTCGCCGTACAAGATGCGTTCGAGGCCGGGGGCACAGGTGACGAAAAAGATCTCGCGCTGGGTCACGGGTCGTCGTCCTAGGGTGCGCGAGTCGCGGGTCGCGGGCGAGCATGGTAGAAAAACGGAACGGTCCAACGGCGCTACGTGCGCAGATTCCCATGTTCCAAGCTCTCGCAATCACGCTCGCGATCGCGGGCACGACCCCGCAGTCGACCACCGGCTCGGCCACGAAGCCCGCGGCGACCAAGCCCGTCTCGACCGCCGAGATCGCCGCGGTCCAACGCATCGTCGTCATCGGAGCGAGCGTCTCCGACGGTTTCGGTCTCGATGGCGACGTCGGCGTGAAGACGACTTTCGCGGACATCGTCAGCGCGACGCTGAAGGGCGCGCATGCGCCGGTGCGATCGACGACGAACGCGATGTTCTTCGCCGCGCCCGACGCCGCCGGTGTCGGGTTGCTCAAGACGGCGGCCGACGTCGAGCCCACGCTGGTCGTCGCGATCGACTATCTCTTCTGGTTCGGCTACGGTGACCTTCCGAACGACGAAGCTCGTCTCGCGCTGCTCGATCGCGGTTTGAAATCGCTCGAGACGTTCCAGTGTCCTGTGCTCGTCGGCGACTTTCCCGACATGAGCCTCGCGCTCGACGTGAAGGACAACCCGATGCCCTTGCTCTCCAAAGCGCAAGTGCCTGCGCCCGAGACGATCGAGAAGCTCAACCGCCGCGTGCGCGCATGGGCAGTCGAGAACCCGCGGCGGATCGTCGTGAAAGTTTCGGAACTCGTGCGCCGACTGCGCGCCAACGAAGAGTTCGCGCTGCGTCGCAACACGTGGTTCCAAGGCTCGCTCGAGTTCCTGCTGCAGAGGGATCGACTGCATCCGACGCTCCAAGGTTCGATCGCGCTCTGGATCCACGCGCTGGACGAACTCGTGCGCGCGGAGCCGGCCATTCCCGAGTCCGCGTTCCTGTGGGACGCGAAGGAGATCTGGCGCGCCGTCTACAACTCGAAGGAAGCGGAGCGGCAAGCGCTCGCGCAACAGAAGCTCGACAAGCTGATTCGGGAACGCGCGCCGCCGCCCGAGCCGCCTCCGCCGCCGCCCGGCACGATCAAAAAGCCGCGCGACGGTTGACGGCGACTCGCGGACTACTTCGCCGCCGCGATCTTTTTGAGGTTCGCCGCGGGATCCTTCTCGAAGGTCCGCACGCACGACTTGCAGCAGAGGCGCACGAGCTTCGTTCCGTACAGGAAGTCGTACGATTCCATGCTCGGATCGCCGCTGAGCGGTTCGTCGCTCACGACGCAGGTCTTGAGCGGATAGCTCGCGAGCTGCGCGTCGATCAGCGCCTTGTCGACCTTGGCCATCGCGCTCTTCGGATCCTTCGTGAACTGCGCGACCGCGTCCGCGTTCGCCAAGCGCACGAGGCGCGTGCCGTACACGTGATCGACGGCGCCGGCTCCGAGCGTCTCGCCCGTCACCGGACAAGTCTTCAGCGGGTACGTCGGCTTCTGCGCCGCGACGACCGCCTCGTCGATCTTGCGCAGCGATGCCGACGGATCCTTCGTGACCGGCGCGACGCAGTCGGCGCAGCACAGACGGATGAGGCGGCCGTTCGCGACTTGATCGATCGGAGCGCCGTCCTTGCCCAGCTCGTGGCCGCTGATGACGCAGGTCGTCAGCGGGTACGAGGGCTTTTGCTCGCGGATGACGTCCTTTTCGGACGGCTTCGATTTTTCGTCGGCCGCTTTCTGCGGCGCTTGGTGCTGCGTCGTTGCCTTCACCGGTGTTTGCGGCGCGGCGGACGCGAGGAGTGCGCTCGAGAGAACGACGACGAGGATGCTCAGATTTTTCATGGCTGTAGAGTTCCGAAGTGTGCGGGAGAGGACTCGGAGTCGACTTGACTGCGCACCGAGGGTATCAGAGCGCCGCGAAAGGGGCCGCTGTCGTAGCATGCGAAGCGATGAAAGGACGCGAGTGAGCCGGGATCAGGCGAGCGCGTCCGAGCGCACGCAAGTATCCACGGGGGCCGCTGCGGCTCCAGCGCCCGCGCTCGCCGCCCGCTGGAAGCGTCCGCTGCGCGTTGCGTGGCGCGCCTTCGCGATCCTCTTGGGGACGCTGATGCTCAGCGTAGTTTGGTTCGCGCGCTTGCCGTTCGTCGCATCCGATCCTGCTCGCCGCCGCGTCTGGCGCGGGGTCGTGTTTCGCGCGTGGGCTCGGTGGTGTCTCTCCTGCAGCGGAGTGCACGCGCACGTTTCGGGCGCGGCACCCGCGGCGCCGTGCGTCTTCGTGTCGAACCACTTCGGTTACATCGACATCGTCCTCCTCGCGTCCAGGATGAACTGCACGTTCCTCTCGAGTGACGACGTCGGCCGCATCCCGTTCTTGGGTTCGATGGCGCGGTCGTTCGGCACGATATTCATCGATCGCCAGCAGAAGCGCGAACTGCCTGCGATCGAGAGCGCGCTCGGCGATGCGCTGGACCGCGGCGAGATCGTCGTGCTCTTTCCGGAGGGAACGAATTCGCGCGGCGATCGCGTCCACCGATTTCACCCAGCGCTGCTGCAGATCTCGGTCGAGCGCGGTGCACCGGTCGCGTGGGCCACGCTGCGCCACGCGACCGGGGGCGACGACGTCCCCGCGTCTCGCGCGGTGTGTTGGGTCGATGGGCCCTTGTGGAAGCACGTGCTCGGTTTCCTCGCGATCCAGCGCGTCGACTCGACGCTGATCTTCGGCAGCGGGACGCTGCGCGGAAGCGACCGCAAGGCGCTGGCGCGCGAGCTCGAAGAGCGCGTCGCCGCGCAGTTCACGCCGATGACATGACGGCGTGGCGGGCGCCGAGCCGCGAACGCGGACGAGCGACGAACGCTACGGTTGCCGCGAGCGAACCGGACAACCGTACGGACGCGTCTCGCGCGTCAATGGGGCGTGGCCCGACTTGAGATCGGCGACAGCCCCCTCGACGTAGTTCGTCTTCGCGATGTCGCCGCTCACCTTGCCGAGCGGCGCGTTGTCGAGTGCGCCGCGGTACACGAGCTTGCCGCGTTGGTTGATCACGAACAGCTGCGGTGTCGTCTTGACCCCGTACGCGCGCGCGACTTCACCGTTCCGGTCGAACAGGAGCTGCGACTGCGAGCCGTGCTTCGTCATGAATTCGCGGTTGAAATCGATGTTCCCGGCCTTCTGATCCGGAAGTTCCGAGTTGATCGTGAGCCACACGACGCCCTTGCGTTTCATGTCGGCGGGAAGCGTCTTCAGCGGGCCCGAATCGTAGGCGTAGCGACAGTGCTCGCAGGCCGGCGACATCCACTCGAGCACGACGATCTTGCCTTGCGAGCGCGACAGCGTGACCGGCTTGCCGGTCGAATCGTTCAACGTGAAGTCAGGAGCGATATCGCCGAGCTCCGACTTCGATCCGGGGATGACGAGTCCGATGGTCGGAGCTTCAGGCGGACTCTGCGCGCTGCCGGACATCGCGAAAGGCGCGTCGACCGTCGCGTCGGAGTACGACCGGTGGACCGCCGCCGTTCGCGGATCGAGCATCGATGCGCACGCCGCGAACACCGCGACCAGGGCTGCGCCGGAACTCGTCCAGCGCATCCACGCGAGCATCGTCCGTTTCGAGGAAGCGCTCATGTCAGGTCAACGATTTTTCTGCGTGCTCGAGGCGCCCTTCGGGAAGGGGATGCCGAGTTCGAACACCTGATCGCCCGATGCGCTGCGCAGGTGAACGATGCCGTCGACGATCACGTGCTCGGGAATCGGCTCGCCGAGCCGCGCCGGCTCGAGCGTGAACTCGAGCTCGAGCTTCCCGGCGTCTCCCTCGCGCACGAAGCTCTGGTGCTTGAGGTGCACGACGTCGCTGACGCGCGGAAAGAACTCGATCTCCGTGCTCTCCGGGATCAGGAGCGCGAGCACGTGCCGGTCCTCGTTCGACGACCAGTGCGTCGTCGCGCGTTCGTTCTGCGACCACGGCTTCGGCAATTGCGCGCGCCATTCCGCGAAGAGCTTGTCGTTCGCGGGCTGAGCTGCGCTCTCGCGTGCAACAACGGGCAGCGTCAGCTCCATCGTCTTCGAGCCCGGCAGACAGACCTCGATGCACGCGAGCCATCCACCCTCGATCTCGAAACGCACCGGCGCGCTGGTGGCGAGTGTTTCCGGAGCTACGACGTCTCGCAGAAGGATCAGCTCGCGGTGGTGCACGAACGTGACGATGTCGCCCTCTTGCTCGTGCCGTTCGGGCGCAGGGAAGCGCGTGGGGCCGATCTCGAATCCGGCCGGACCGCGCACGTCGACGCGCGTCGCCAGGCCGCTGTCGCCCGGGTTCTCCCAGTAGATGTGCCAACCGCGCTCGATCTTCATGCGCACGCCCAAGGTGAATCGTTCGCCGGGCCGGATCGCGCTTCTATCGGCGAAAACCTCCATCACGACGAGGCGATCGCCGCCCTGCGTCGCGTCTTCCTGAACCATCGAAACCGTAGCAGGGGCGAGCACGGCGGCGCTGCACAGAGAAAGGAGAGAAGGAATCATGCTGGTCACGGATTCACGCGGCGGGGGGCCGTCGATCCTAGCCCCGGGCGGTGTGCGATGCAGCCGGGATGTCCAATGAGCCCGAAGTCCGGTCTAGCCGCCGACCGTCGAATCGTTCCATGTGGCGCATCGCACGCGGTCGATCGACGCTCGCAGCCGTCCTGCACCGCGCTATCATCGCGCCCGTGGCCGGACGCAAGCGATACAGCGTGATTCGCGATCCCGTGCACGGCGACGTGTACCTGACGCACGAGGAGCTTCGCATCCTCGACACGCGTTCGATGCAGCGCTTGCGCGGAATCAGGCAGCTCGGGACCGCGTACCTCGTGTTCCCGGGCGCCGTGCACACGCGCTTCGATCACTCGATCGGCAGCTTGCACATGGCTGCGCGGATGATCGACGCCGTGAACCTGTCGGTCGAGCTCGATCCGGCCGGCTGCATCGGTGTCCCTGAGGAAGAAGCGCGCGTCATCCGCATCGCGGCGCTCGTGCACGACATCACGCACATTCCGTTCGGACACAGCATCGAGGATCAAGACGGGCTCTTCGGAAGGCACGACGGCGCGGAGCGTTTCCAGCGCATGTTCGCGGACACGACACCGGTCGGGCGCGTGTTGAAGGAGCTCGGCGTCGTAAATGAGGTGCTCGCGATCCTCGGCGCAGCCGAAGGCCGGCGAAACGTGCCGCCGTACTGGTCGCAGATCGTGGGCGGAACGATCGCGTCCGACATCTTGGATTACTTGGCGCGCGACGCGTACTTCACGGGCCTGCGCATGTCGGTCGATCCGCGCGTGATGAGCTACTTCAAGATCGATCGCGCGAGCGGGAACCTCTACATCGATCTCTCGAAGCACGATCTCCTGCGCGAGGACATCCTGTCGGAGGTCGTGCGACTGCTCGAAGCGCGGTACTACTTCTCGGAGCGCGTTTACTACCACCACGCGAAGGTGGCGTCGGGCGCGCTCGTGGCGCGCGCGGTCGAGCTCGCGCTCGCGGCGGGAGCGGTGAAGGAGGCCGACTTCTACGATCAGACCGATGCTTCGGTGCTCGACTTCCTACAGCGAGCCGTCGGGAAGTCGGACAAGAACGTGCGCGAGCGCGTTCGGAACCTCGTGCAACGCTTCGAGAACCGCGAGCTCTACAAACGTGCGTGCGTCTTCCCGCGGTACGAGAACGAGGCCGTGCAAGAAGAGCTGGTCCAGCGCTACTTCGCGACGGGCGGATCGAAAGCGAGGCTCGACGCCGAAGCACGGATCACCGACCTCGTTCGCTTCGCGACCGGACAGACCGTCGACGTGATCGTCTACTGCCCTGCGAAGAAGATGCAGCTCAAGGAAGCGCACATGCACGTGCGCTGGCCGGGCGTGAGCGGCGTTGCGCCGCTATCGAAGTACGCCGCGCGCGTGCCGCGGCTCGCGGATCTCGAACGTTCGTACCGCGAGCTGTGGAAGTTCTACGTGTTCGCGGACACGAGCGACCCGAAGATTCTTCAGGCGGTGCAGGACGTGGCGCGCCAAGAGTTCAGCGGCGCGCAGAATGCGTACAGCGTGACGGTACAGGGCTGACGCGTACGAACGCTCAGTGTCGAGAAGTACTCATGTTCGACTTTTTCACACGACGAGCGAACCGGGTCATGAAGCTCGCCACGGCGGAGGCGCATGGGTTCCACCATGAATTCCTCGGAACCGAACACATCTTGCTCGCGATGTTGCGAGAGAAGGGTGTCGCCGCGATCGCCCTAGCCAGCCTGAACGTGGACGGTGAAGCAGTGCGCCGCGAGGTCGAATCCATCATCAAATTCGGTCACCCCTATGACGATCGGGGTCCGCTGCCGTTCACTCCGCGTGCGAAAAAGGGGGTCGAGGATGCGATGGATCTGGCGAAGCAGCTCGGCCACACGAAGATCGGCACCGGCCATCTTCTGATCGGGATCGTCGTGAGCGAGCAGGGCATCGCCGGGCAGGTGTTCTGCAACCTGGGAATCGGACTGGACGACGTGCGAGCGCGAACACGCGAGTCTCTGGCGGCGAACACCGACGAGCTCGACGGGGCGTCAGCGGGCCCGAACGCGTAGGGCAAGATCTCGGGATGCGCCGCCCAGCTCGTCACCCGTCGCGCCAGGCGCGCTGGACGATCTCGTCCTTGAATTCGACGTAGCACGTGCTCGTCGTTTCGTGTTCGCTCGTGCTTCCGAAGACGAACAGCACCGCGCCGGACGACGTCTTGCGCTCGCTGTAGGCCCACTTCCACAGCGCGCTCCCATTGCCGAGATCCGTCTTGCTCGTCGGGTCACCTAGCAGCGCGAGCACGAAAGCCTTCGACGTACCGGGCTGTAGCTGCGCGATCGTTTCCGGTCCGACTTTGACGCCCGTCACCTCCGTCTTCGACGTGCCACCGATCAGGCAACCCGACGAGGCGACGGTCGTCATCAATAGAGCGAGCAACAGAGCTTTGCGGGCGATCGACATGCGCACACTCTCCTTGGCGATTGGCGCGACACTAACGAGTGCGCGAAGTGTACGGCGCGAGAGACGATTCCCACATCTCTCCGCCGCCGCCGCCGCTCCTCGACGCTTCAGCTCCGTGGCGCGCGCTTGCCAGCACCGGGTCTGGCTCGCGGATTCATAACGAAGGGTCGCGGTTCCGCCTCGCGGTCTCGCCGCACGTTGACGCGGCGTCCGCGAATCGTCGTGCCGCGCAGCGCGCGGATGACGTCCTCGGCCGCCTGGGCCGGTACTTCGACCAGCGCGAATCGGTCCATGATCTCGATCGCGCCGATTGAGCCGCCGCTCACGCCGGCTTCGTTCGCGATCGCGCCGACGAGGTCGCCCGGTCGCAGTCCGTCGAGTCGCCCGATGCCGATGAACAGTCGCGCGGTGTCCCAACGCTGCGGACGGGCTTCGTCGCGAGGCGGTGCGCCCGGCGCGCGATCGTTGGAGCGCTCGCGTTCCCGGAACGGCGGCTTGCCGTCTCGACGCGGCATCTCGCCGCGCGGCGCGGGCACGATCACGATGTCGTCCTCTTGCGCGCGCGCGTCGGCTTCGTTGTGACCGCGTTCGTGCGCGAGCTTCAGCGCGGCGGCCGCGACGTCCATCGGATCGAGCTCCGTCGAGAGCTCCTCGACGACCGTGCGGAACACGTCGAGCTCGCCGGCGAGCACCGTCTCGCGCAGCGCCGCGCGCGTCAGCTCGAGCCGCCGGTTGCGCAGGTCCGCGACGGTCGGAATCGTCGCGACGGGGATCTGCTGCCCGGTCGCTTGCTGAATGTTGCGCAGCAGCCGGTGCTCGCGCGGCTCGACGAACGTGATCGCGACGCCGGTGCGGCCCGCTCGACCCGTGCGTCCGATGCGGTGCGTGTACGCGTCGGGCTCCGACGGCACGTCGTAGTTCACGACGTGCGAGAGGTGCTCGATGTCGAGCCCGCGCGCGGCGACGTCGGTCGCGATCAAAAGGTCCGCTTGGCCGGCGCGGAAGCGCTTCATCACGCGGTCGCGCTGGTCTTGCGCGAACCCGCCGTGCAGCGCCTCGGCGCGGTAGCCGTGCGCGTTCATCGCTTCGGCGAGCTCGTCGACTTCGAGACGCGTGCGGCAGAACACGAGCGCCGACGTCGGCGTCTCCATGTCGAGCACGCGGCCGAGCGCGCGCTGCTTCTGGGCGCGCTGCACGACGTACGCCACTTGCTTCACCTTCGGCGTCGCGCCGGCTTTCGCCTTCGGACGCGCGATCGCGATGCGCACCGGGTTCGTGAGGTGCTTCTCCGCGATCGTCAGGATGCGCGGCGGCAGCGTGGCCGAGAACAGCGCCGTCTGGCGGCCTTTCGGCGTGCGCTTCAGGATCGCTTCGATGTCCTCCGCGAAACCCATGTCGAGCATCTCGTCGGCTTCGTCGAGCACGAACACCTTCACGCTCTCGAGCGAGAGCGTGCCGCGCTCGAGGTGATCGAGCGCGCGGCCGGGGGTCGCGACGACGACGTCGACCCCGCGCTTCAGCGCACGCAGCTGGAGCCCGATCGACTGTCCGCCGTAGATCGGCAGCACGCTCGCGCGCTGGTCCTTGCCGTAGCCGTGGATCGCTTCAGCGACTTGCATCGCGAGCTCGCGCGTCGGCACGAGTACGAGCGCGCGGGGTGCGCTCGGGGCGGCCTCTTCGCCGCGGATGCGCTGCAAGAGCGGCAATGCGAACGCAGCGGTTTTTCCAGTGCCCGTCGCCGCTTGCCCGAGCAGATCGCGTCCGGAGAGGAGCGGCGGGATCGCTTCGCGCTGGATCGGCGTCGGTTCTTCGTACCCCAGGCTCGAGAGCGTGCCGAGGAGCTCGGGCGCGATGCCGAGCGCGGCGAAGCCGGCGGAGGTGTTGGGCTGAGTGGGGGAGGAGTCGGGCTGCGTATCAATTTGGGGCATAGCGGCGTTCATTTTCGTGATGACGAACATCACAGGTTCGCACAGTCGCGCCCAAAGCGCGACAGGCAGGTTGCGGGACACGTCGTTTTCGCGGTTGCAGGCCTCGGGAACGCTCCAATCGCCACGGCGAACGGCGCGCCCCCGCGCGCCGCGTCGGAGCGAAGTCGGGAATCTGCCCTGCAACTCGTCCATCGCCCGAGCGTCGCAACTCTCGCAGGGAGAGCTCCGATGCCGGTCATCAGCCGCTTCTTTGGCGTCGTCGTGTACATGAACCTCGCCGACCACGCGCCACCGCACTTCCACGCTCGCTACGGCGACCGTGAAGCGATGATCGGGATCGATCCGCCGCTCGTGCTACGCGGTGATCTCCCGCCGCGAGTGACGGGGATGGTCATCGAGTGGGCGACGAGGCATCGAGATGCGCTGCTCGAGGACTGGCGACTGGCATGCAGTCACAGTCCCCTCCGCCCGATCGAACCTCTAGAATGACGGTCGTGTCCAAGGACGTCGTCGAGGTTCGCCATACAGGCGGTCACAAACTCTGGATGCGCTTTCGAGACGGCGCGTCGGGCGAAGTGGACCTGTCGAAAGCACTCGAGTTCGACGGTGTGTTCCAGCCGCTGCGTGACGAAGCGTACTTCGCGCGCGTGCGAGTCCTCGAAGAGACCGGAACGATCGCTTGGCCGAACGACGCCGATGTCGACGCGGACGTGCTGTACGCGCTCGTGACCGGGAAGCCGCTGCCGAAGTTCTGACGGGAATCGGCAGTGCCGTCTCGATTCCTCGATGAACCCTCACGATCCGGGAGTCGCACGCACTGTCCGAGAGAGTAAGCGCGTTCCGCACTCAATCCCGCCGCGCCCAGCGCAGCTTGGCGGGGACCGAGCGCGGGTTCGCGCGCCGTTCCGCGGGACTCGCGCGGATCACCTCTTCGGAGACGGCGGCGTAGACCCGATCGCGCAGACCCTGCTGGAAGGACTTCTTCACGCGCCGGTCTTCACCCGAGTGGAACGTGATGATCGCTGCGCGACCGCCCGGGCGCAGACACTGCGGGAGCTGGCGCAGCAGCGCGTCGAGCGCACCGAACTCGTCGTTGACTTCGATGCGCACGGCCTGGAACACGAGGCGGATGCACCGATCGGCGTCGGCGGCCTCGGTCCGCTCCGGCAGAGCGCCGTGGATCGCTCGCGCGAGCTCGCGCGTCGTGTGCAGTGCTCCGCGCTGCGCGACGAGAGCCTGTGCGATGCGGACAGCGTGCGGTTCGTCGGCGTCGTCGTTCAGTGCGGTCGCCAGTTCCTCGAGCGATGCACGCGCGAGCCACTGCGCGGCCGAGAGTCCGCGCCCGGGATTCATGCGCATGTCGAGCGGCGCGTCGAGCTTGAACGTGAAGCCGCGCGCAGGATCGTCGAGCTGCATGGACGAGACGCCCAGGTCGGCGAGCACGAAGTCGGCGCCGTCGCTCCAGCCGGCAGTCTGGAGTGCCGCGGAGAGGCCGGCGAAATTCGTGCGTTGCACGAGGAGAGTTTGCTCGCCGTGGCCAAGCTTGCGCAGGCGCGCCTCGGTCTTCGGCAGTTCGACGGGATCAGCGTCCAGCGCCAGCAATTGCCCGCCAGGCGCGAGTCGCTCGAGCAGGCGCTGTGCGTGCCCGCCAAAGCCCGCCGTCGCGTCGACGCCGCGCTCGCCCCGCTGCGGCGCGAGCGCCATGAGCACTTCCTCGACGAGAATAGGGACGTGCGATCCGGCCGGTGTCATGCCGCGACTGCGCACGTGCTCGACGAGCTCCGGGTACTGATCCGGTGCGTGCTCCTTGTACTTCTCGGTAAAGTTGCGCGGGTGCGTGCCGCGGTAGCGCGCGCGGCGCCGATGGCTGGGCGGCGGATCCGACGCGGGCTCGGGCATGGGGGTACGGTACCAGTTGTTCACGACCAAGCTGGAAGCCGCGAGTTCACGACCAAGCCGAGGCTCGAGGTATGGCGTGAACGCACGGTCCGCAGCTAGGCTCCTGCGCCCGCACCCTCTCACTTCGACGAACGGATTCTTTGGAATGAAGCTCGCGTGCTGTCTCGCCGTCCTCGCGCTCGCCTCGTGCGCGTCGACCCCCGCCGTGCGCGCCGACGAGACCGCGGCCGACGTCAAGGACATGCGCATCACGCTCTATCTCGGAGCGCGCCAGCTCGACGAAGAAGAGGACTTCGAGCCGGCCGAGGATCAAGCGATGATCGGAGCGGAGTTCGTGTACGAGCGTCCGGAGAGCGCCGTCGGCTTCGAGATCGGTCTCATGGGATCCGCTGACGAGGGCGAAGCGCTCGGCTTCGACGTCGAAGGCAACACCTCCGAGCTCTACGGCGGAATCCGCAAGACGTTCGGATCCGGCGTCGTGCGGCCCGTCCTCGGCGCGGGTGTGTCGTTCCTCAACGCGGAGTTCAAAGCCTCCGGCGTGGCGAGCGACGACGACAGCTCGATCGCCGGCTACCTTCACGGCGCCGTCTTGTTCGACATCTCGCGATCCTTCTTCTTGGGCGTCGACGTGCGCTACTTGCTCGGCTCCGACTTGGAGATCGGCGGCGTGGACACGGACGCCGACTACGCGCAGTACGCGTTGGTGCTGGGCTTCTCGCTGTAGCACGAGCCCGCGAGTCGACCGCGTTCAGCGCGGAACCACAGGCGTGACGCTCGCCAGCTCTTCGCCCGGATTCACGAAGCGCTCCGCTTCGAACTTGTACTGCCGATCGTGGAGCTCCTTGTAGCGCCCGTCCTTCGCGAGGAGCTGCGCGTGCGTGCCGCGCTCGATGATCCGGCCGGACTCCATCACGAGGATCTGGTCCGCGGAGCGGATCGTCGACAAGCGGTGCGCGATCACGAACGTCGTGCGGCTCTTGCGCAACGTCTGCAGGCCGTCTTGGATCATCGCTTCGCTCTCGCTGTCGAGGCTCGACGTCGCCTCGTCGAGAATCAGGATCTTCGGCTGCGCGAGCAACGCGCGCGCGATCGCGACGCGCTGTCGCTGCCCGCCGGAGAGCTTGATCCCGCGTTCGCCGACGATCGTGTCGTAGCCCTTCTCGAAGTTCTTCACGAACTCGTCGCAGTGCGCGACGGCGCACGCCGCTTCGATCTCGGCTCGTGATGCGCTCGGCCGCGAGAAGCCGACGTTCTCCGCGATCGTGCCGTCGAACAGGAAATTGTCTTGGAGGACGACGCCGAGGTGGCTGCGGTAATCGCGCAGGCGCAGACGCGCGAGATCGCGTCCATCGACGGTGATGCGACCCGTCAGCGGCCGATTGAACGCCATCACGAGCCCGACGAGCGTGCTCTTGCCCGCGCCGCTCGAGCCGACGAGCGCCGTCGTCGTGCCGGCCTGCGCGCGGAACGCGATGTCCTTCAAGACCGGCTTCCCGGCGTCGTACTCGAACGACACGTCCTCGAACGCGATGTCGCCGACGACGTGCGGGAGGCGCTCGCGCTCGCCGTCGTGCTCGTCCTCCGCGGCCACGGCGCGGATCTCGCGGATGCGATCGAGTCCGGCGAACGCCTCGCTGATCTGCGTGCCGATCGACGCGATCTGCACGACCGGGCCGACGACCATCCCGATGAAGACGAGGTACATGACGAAGTCTCCGAGCGTCATGTCGCCGTCGAGGATCGCGTTGCCGCCGACGATCGTCATCAATCCGCCGATCAAACCGACCGCCGCGGTCGACACGGCGGTCGTCATCGAGATGCCCATCATCGAGCGGCGGATGTTGTCGAACAGCCGATCGACGTTGTCGCTGAAGACGCGCTGCTCTTGTGGCTCGGCGACGTAGGCCTTGACGACGCGCACGCCGCCGAGCGTCTGGTTCAAGCGTCCCGTGATCTCACCCTGAATCTTGCCGCGCTCACGGAACAGCGGCCGCAGTACTTTGAACGCCCACGACATCGAACCGCCGAACGCGGCCAGCACGACGACGATCGCGAGCGTGAGTTTCCAGTTGAGGTAGAAGAGCACGCCCAGGCCGAGGATCGCCGACACGACGCCGCCGACGAGCTGCACGAGTCCCGTGCCGACGAGGTTTCGGATGCCCTCGGCGTCGTTCATGATCCGCGAGATCAAGACTCCCGTCTGCGTTGAGTCGAAGTAACGCACGGGTAGCCGGCCGACGTGCGCTTGCACGACCTTGCGCATGTCGTTGATCGCGCGCTGCGCGGCGACACCGAGCACTTGGCTGAGCCCGTACCCAGTGGCCGCCTGGATGATCGTCGCGACGCCGCCCGCGATCGCGATCGGCCACAGGAGCTCGACGCGCCGTTTTCCGATCACCTCGTCGATCAAGATCTTCGAGCTCGCGGGGAGCACGAGTCCGACAACGCGGCTCACGAGCATCAGCGCGAGCCCGAGCGCGAGACGGTTCTTGTGCACCGCGACGAGCTCGCGCGTTTCGCGCCAGCTCTCGGAGAGCTTCAGTTTCTTTTTCTTGGTCGGCTCTTCCATCGCGTTCGCACAGCCGCGGGATTCTACGCGCCCGTTTCGCCGCGCAGCACGCGCCGCGCCGATTCGACGGATGCCTGCGTTCCGGCGATCGCGAGCACGTCGCCTTCGCGCAAAACCTCGTCGGCGTCGGGGATGACGAATCTCTCCGTGCCCCGGGCGATTCCGAGCACCGTCGCGCCGGTGACGCCGCGCAGTCGCAGCGACGCGAGCGTTCGACCGACCGCAGGACTCTCCGCGCCGAGCATCACGGCGATCGGCTCGCCGAGACCGGGAAGGATCTCGTTGACCCGTGCGAGCGAGGGCGGCGCGGTCGTGCTCGCGCCGTCGCGCGATTGCGCCGCGAGTGCTTCGACGATCACGGCCGCGCCGGCTCGAACGTGGCCTTGCAAGTTCGTCGCGCTGCGCCAGAACGCGAATCCGAGCAACGCGAGCATGAGGAACAGGACGAGCGCGCCGTTGAAACCGGCGACGAACGGCTGCGTCAATGCGACGAGCGGCAGACCGACGATCAGCACGACGATGAGCTGCAAGGTGACGATGAGTGCGCGGCGGGGCGCGGCTCCCGCGTCCATCGTGTTCGGCCCGGTCGACGGCACGGCGGCCTCGGCGACGGTCGCACCCAAACGGCGCGCGATACGGAAGATCCCGAAGCAGAACGGCACCGCGGCGAGGTACGACATCCCGATCACGATCGCGTACGCGGCGCCGGTGGAGACCTCGAACTTCGCGGCGATGAATCCCGCGATGTCGTCGGCGGCGAGCGACGTGCCGATGACGAGCCCGCACAAGAGTGCAGTGTCGAGCAACAAGAACCCGACGAGACGGCGCGCGATCCCGCCGAGCGTGTCGCGTCGCGTCGTGCCGCGGATGCGCTCGAGCCATGTGCCGTAGAGCGCCGCATACGTCTGGAGCGAGTGGGGGAGCTTGCGATCGACGTAGCTCGCCGTCGGCCCGGCCGCGCGGATCAGCCACGGAGTCGTCAGCGTCGTGATCGCGGAGACCGCGACCGCGATCGGGTAGAGCGCGTCGCCGATCGCGTTCAGTGACACGCCCAATCCCGCGATGATGAACGAGAACTCGCCGATCTGCGCAAGGCTCATCCCGGCCTCGACCGAAGTCTTCGTTCCGTTGCCGGCGAGGAACGCGCCGCCCGTCACGCTGATCACTTTGCCGACGATGACGACGACGGCGATCACGGCGACTTCGACCCAGTGCTGCGCGATGATCGCGGGATCGATGAGGAGTCCGACCGACACGAAGAAGATCGCGGCGAACAGATCGCGGACGGGCTGGACCAGGTGCTCGATGTGCTTTTCTTCACCGGACTCGGCGACGAGCGATCCGGCCAGGAACGCTCCGAGCGCGACGGAGTAACCGAACGACGACGCGAGCATCGACACCGCGAAGCACAAGCCGACGCTGGCTACGAGCAGCGTCTCGGGCCGCTGGAGCTTGTGAATCGCACGGATCGTGCGCGGCACGAACAAGAGCCCGGCTGCCATCAGAGCGACGAGGAACGCCGCCAGTCGCCCGCCCGATGCCGCGAGCGTTCCGAGCGAGAACCCCGAACCGGCCGAGAGCGCCGTCAGCGCCGCCATCAGCATGATCGCGATCAAGTCCTCGATGACGAGCACACCGACGACGATCTCGCGCAGCCGGCCATGGACTTTCTGCTCGTCGAACTCCTTCGCGATGATCGTCGTGCTCGAGATCGCGATGATCGAGCCGAGGTAGACGCCTTCCTTGACCGTCCAGCCGAACATGCGCGCGGTGATGAAGCCGAGCCACAGCATGATGCTGCACTGGAACAGCGCGGTGATCCCCGCCGTCGGCCCGACGCGGAAGAGCTTGCGCAGCCTGAATTCCAGGCCCAGCGAGAACATCAGCAGGATGACGCCGATCTCGGAGAGCGACTCGACCGTCTCGCGATGCGCCGACAGCGGAATCGGCACGTGCGGCCCGACGATGATCCCGGCCAGGATGTAGCCGAGCACGACCGGCTGCTTCAGACGCTGGAAGACGACGGTCGTCACCCCTGCGACGCAGAGGACCGTCGTCAATGCCTTCAGGAGTTCGTGTGCGTCGTGCATGCCCGTTCGCGCGCCGTTCGCGCGCGCGCGCGCGCACATCCATCGGTTGGCGTCGCAGCTGCGCGAGACCTCACTCTCGGTCGCGCGCCCGTCTGCGACTAGCTGCGAACTCGTCCCGCGGCGATCTTCGGCGTGCGCTTCGCGAGGAACGATCCCATGCGCGTCAGCGCCTTCTCGATCTTGTCCACCGATGTCGCGTACGAGAGGCGCACGTGCTCGTCGACGCTGAACGCGGAGCCTGGCACGACCGCCAGGTTCTGCTCCTCGAGAAGGTCCTCGCAGAAACCGTTCGACCCGCGCGCATCGAGATACGGCGCGACGTTCGGGAACGCGTAGAACGCGCCGCGCGGCCAGGGCACGTCGAGTCCGAGCTTGCGCAGGCCTCCGATGATCACGCCGCGGCGGCGGTCGAACTCCGCGCACATCGCCTCGACTTCGCGCGGTTCACTGGCGAGCGCGGCTTCGAGCGCCGCTTGCGAGATCGCGTTCGGACAGCCGGTCAATTGGCTGTGGACGCGCGCCACCGCGGCCGCGATGTCTTTGGGTGCGACCAAGTACCCGATGCGGTAGCCCGTCATCGCGAAGGTCTTGCTCGCGCCGTCGATGATCACCGTGCGTGCGCGCGCGCCGGCGCCGATCGACGCGGGGCTGAAATTCGGTTCGCCTTCGTACACCAGGCGCCGGTAGATCTCGTCCGAGATGATCCACAGGTCGTGCTTCTCGGCCAGCGCCGTGATCGAACGCACTTCGCCTTCCGTCATCACGTAGCCGGACGGATTGCACGGCGAATTGATCAGGATGCCGCGCGTCTTCTTCGTGATCGCGCGCGCGATCGCGTCGAGATCCGGACCGCAATCGGCGCGCGAGTCCACCTCGACCGGAACGCCGGCGGCGTAGCGCACGATCTCGGAGTAGCTCACCCAAGCGGGGCGCAGCAGCAGCACCTCGTCGCCCGGCTCGATCAGCGCGAGCGCGGCGCCGGAGAGCGCGTGCTTGCCGCTGTGGCAGATCGTGATTTCCGCCGGCGTGAACTCGACGCCGCGCGTCTTCGAGACGTGCGTGGCCACGACCTTGCGCAAGCTCAGCGTGCCCTCGGCCGGCGTGTAACGCACGTTGCCGCCGCGCACGGCCGACGCGGCCGCGGTCTGGACGACCTCGGGCGCGTTGAAGTCCGGTTCGCCGACCGACATGTTGATGATGTCGCGTCCTTCGGCGATCAGCGCTTTCGCCCGCGAGTCGAGCGCGATCGTGGTCGAGAGCGATAGGCCAGTCGCGCGGCGGTTCGGTCGCATCGCCTGATTCTGGAGGTCTCGTGCGGCAGATCAAGACCGCGCTCCCGCGGAAGATCGCCGGGGCCCGCGCGTCAGCCACCGTTCGATGCGGATTCACTTCGGACGAGACGGCGGACGAGACGGCGGACGACGCGGCCCGCGATACGGCGGACGACACGGCCCGCGACACGACGGACTGAACGGCAGACTACGCCGCAGGCGACACGGCTCCGCCTTGGGCGGTTGCCTTTGATCGTGAAACCGCGCCCCGGTTTGGGTACCAACGACTCCCGCTCATGAGCCTGAAGTCCCGATTCCTGCGGATCGCGTTGATCGCGCTCCTCATCCTCTTTGCCGCGGGGTACTTCACGTTCGCGACGCTCCTCTACAGCCCGACCGAGAGCGACCTCGAGGCGGACGTGGCGGTGCTCATCCCGCGCGATGTCGACTTCTATGTCGCCAAGGCGCAGATCGGCGAGCTCTTCGACCCGTTCCCGCACCTCGCCGTGATGAAGCGGCTCGAGAAGCACCCGGGGTGGCAGGCGTGGGCCGGCTCGCCGGAGTGCGAGAAGCTCCTGCAAGAGTCCAAGCTGGCGGCGTCGATGGCCGAGCTCGAGGCGCTCGCCAAGCAGCTGCCCCTCGGACTCGAGCCGCAAGAGATCTTCGGCGGCCGCGACCTCGCCGCGGCGGGCTATTTCAAGGGCCGCGAGCTGAACGCCGCCGATTGGGCGGTGTACGGGCGCGCGAATTGGGCCGGCAAGCTCGCCGCGGCGCTGCTGCGCTACCCCAAGTTGCTGGGCCTCGAGAAGCAGGGGATCACGGCGACCGTCGAGGAGACGTACGTGAAGCTCGTCGGGGGTCAGCTCCCGCGCGAGCTCTTCGTCACCCGCGTGCAGGACGTCGTCGTGGTCGCCACGAAGGTCGAGCTCGCGCGCGCGGCGCACGACCTCGCGGCCAAGGGCTTCGCCGATTCGTTCCACCAGAGCGCCGCGCACTTCGATCACATCCAGAACGCGAATCGCAACGCGGAGAAGGACGAGTTCGAGGTCTACGTCAACACGCGCAAGCTGTTCGACAACCTGAAGATCTCCGGCGCGTGGCCGGATCCGAAGAGCCAGGACTTCTTCCCCGCGTTCTGTGGCCGGCTGTTCCAGCTCGGCTCCGTCAAGGAAGTGATCGGGGTCGTCGGCATCGACGACGGCGCCGCGGTCGATCTCCACGGCGGCTTCTCGTCCGAGCAGATCAGCGAGGATCAGCGCCGTCTGTACCGGACGCGCGGCTTCGATCAGAACCAGCTGCTCGGCGAAGCCGGCCGGCTGGCGCCGGCGGACACGTCGCTGTTCGTGTACCTGCACGCCGACACGGGCGACGTGATGCGGCTGATGCTCGAGTCGTTCGAGCCGGCGCTGAAGACGAACCTCGAGGACGCGTTTCGTAACACCGGCAAGTACCAGAGCCTGGCGCAGCTCGTCACGGAGCTCGACGGCGCGCTCAAGGACCGCATCGCCGTGATCGTGCGGCCGAACGACTACCCGCCCGATCCCGACGGTCCGCCGCATGACGGGCAACCGGTGCCGGCGGTCGCGCTCGTCTTGTGGACGCAGCACGTCGAGACGATCAATGCGCTGCGCGAGCTGATCGGTGGGCAGGGCGTGAAGTTCGGACTGCAGGGCCGAAAACCCGGCGAGCCCGGCTACTTCAGCAACACCGAGGCTGGACACGACGTGCGCGAGCTGTGGTCGCGGTTCATACCGGGCACGGGAGTGATCGCGACGGGGAACTCCGGCGATCTCACGATCATCACGAACTCGATCGGGATGCT
>JANLUN010000144.1:0-1918 GCA_031363505.1 Planctomycetota bacterium
ACCGCGCCGCGCCCGACAAGCGCCATCGACACTTCGAGCGGCGCTCGATCGTCTACGCGGGCGACTTCGGGGGATGCCGCCGGCTTCGAGCACGCGACCACGCCGTACACGACGGCTGCCCAGGCGGAGGCGCGGACGCTCATGCGGAACACGGGAACCATGCTCCTATTGATGGAAACGGAGCGCCATTCGGCAACCCGCGACTCGCGGAACTCGCGATGAATGTCGCCTCGCCGTCCCAAGCGGCCATTTTTTCGTGACGCGACGCGCGGCGCGGTCGGAAGGATGCACGCGCGGCTCGACTCGCGACGTGTCGCTGAGAGTCATCTCGAGACGTCGCGCAGATGCGACTCCAGACAATTCCTGAGCACTCCGCGACCCTGCGCATCGATTTCGTTCGAGCGAGTGAATGCAGTTCAGGATGAGTAGCGACTGCAAACTTTTCCTCTGCGACGACGAAGGGCGCGGCGCACTGGCTGACGCTCCGTGGCGGGGTAGGTTTCCCCTGAGCAACTCCGAGTCGGTCTCCGGAGGAATCCCGCCGCGAGCGGCACCAATGCGCGGCGGGACGCTCGCTTCCACTTCGGACGCGGTATCCGCGGAGAAGGATTGTCATGCACTCGCTCGGTCTTGGCGCGCTCGTTGTCTCGGCATTACTGCACTCGAATCCGTCGATGGGCGCACCGTCGCCGTTCGTATTCGCACCGTCAGCGCCGAGTGAAAGTTCCACTGCATCGAGCGTTCGTTCTTCCGACGCATCCAGCGTCGAGGCGTCCGAGGCAGCCAGCGTCGAGGCTTCCAACTCGATCCCGGTCCTCAAGCGACTTGCGCTTCCACGGGCCGCGCCCGTCAAGCTGACCGTCGTGCCGCCGGCGGACGCTCGCGTCCAGAGCGGCGAAGCTGTCGATCCCGCGACGCACGGCTTCGCGAAGGTCGAGGAAGCCACCGATCGCGGGGTACAGATCACGTACCGCGACATCGATCTCGGCCAGTCCACGTGCGCGACCGATCCGATCGAGCGCGAGCTCCGGCGCGTGTGGACCGCGACCGATGTCGCCGACAACACGGGGACAGCCACGCAATCGATCACCGTGATGCGCCGCGCGGCGTCGCTCGATGTTCGCCCCGGAACCTGCCCGAACGAGTACAAGGTCGGAACCGGCGGATCGCTCGCGGTGAGCCTCGTCGGCCGCGCGGATTTCGACGTGCGACAGATCGACACGAGCACGCTGGAGCTCTGGACGTCGAACTGCACCGACGGACCGCTCGTTCCGGCGCAAACCAAGATCGAAGACAACGCGACGCCGTACACCCTGGCCGATGGCGGCTGCCACATCTCGAAGAAGGACGGCCGAGCGGACCTCGCGCTGCGTTTCACGAGCCAGCAGCTGGCGAACGACCTGCACCTCAAGTCCTACCCGAAGAACGCGACGGTCAGGTTGATCGTGACCGGCAGGCTGACGAACGGCGCGACGTTCTTGGCGACGGATTCGATGGTCCTCAAGTAGTCGATCGCATCGAGCTGCAGCTCGACGTGCGAGCCCTGAGGTTGCACGCAGCGCGGCTCAGCCCTGCGACGGATACACGAATGGGTTCCCGCTCGACGACGCGTGCTGTCCGCGATGCACGCTCGTGTGACACGAGACTCACGTTTTCCCCGCAGAATACGTGGTTCCGAGGAGTGATCGAGTTTGTTCGACTTGCCAGAATGTGAACCTCAGGAACGAGCTCGGCGCGAACTCCCGCACACCAAGGCTTCTCACCCACACGCCGAGCTCAAGAGAACGGGCCGCGATTCACGTCGCGGCCCGTATTCTTTGCGCATGGCCAAGAAGTCGACGCGCGCGAACGCTCCGAAGTCTGCACCCGACCTCCCCCTGCGCATCACGGTCAAGCGTCCGCCGCGCGGCGTGATGCG
>JANLUN010000154.1:0-7715 GCA_031363505.1 Planctomycetota bacterium
CGACGCCGAAGCGCTCGGTGAACGACTCGTTCACTTGGCGCGGCATCGCGACGAGTGGCCGCGCCTCGGTGCGCGTGGACGCGATTTCATACTGGCTCACTTCGACGCCGCGCAGCAGAACCGCCGCCGGGAGGAACTCTACGACCAAGTGGTCGCGGGCTGACGCGCATGCACCAGCGAGTGTGTCTTGCGAACGTGCCGGTGCTCGTCTTTCACAGCGTGAGGCGTCACGACCTCGCCGAGCTGGGTGACTTGTCGCTCGAGGAATCCGTGTTCGACAAGCAGCTCGCGGCGCTCGCGCGCGGCGGCTACCGGTCGATCACATGCGCGCAGCTCTGCGACCACCTCGAGCGCGGCGCGCGCCTGCCGGAGCGGCCCGTGCTCCTCACGTTCGACGACGGCTATCTCGACAACTTCACGATCGCGGGACCGGTGCTGCGCCGACACGGGTTCTCCGCGACGGTCTTCGTCGCCAGCGACTACGTCGACGACTCGAGCAGCGTGCGCGCGACGAGCGACACGAGCGACCGTCCTCTCGAATCGGGTTACGCGACAGCCGGCGAGCTGCGCGCGATGGAATCGAGCGGCGCGTTCGAGATCCAAGCGCACTCCGCGTCGCACGCGCGCGTACCGATCGCCCCCGAGGTGATCGAGTTCCACCGGCCGGAAGCTCCGTGTCGGTGGCTCGTCGCGGAGCGCGCGGCGGCGAATCGCCCGCGCGTGCACACCGGTGAGCACGACGCGGAGATCGCGTGGGGCACGCCGGTGTGGCGCTCCGGCTGGATGGGGGAAGCGCGCGCGTTTGTGCCCGACCCGGAAGTCGAGAAGCGCTTGACCGCCCACGTCGCGGCGAACGGCGGAGCGAAGTTCTTCGCGCGAGAATCCTGGAAGGCGGAGCTTGAGCTCGTCGTAGCGAGCGTCCCCGCGGGCGGCCGATTCGAGAGCGAAGCGGAGCAACGCGCGCGACTCGCGCTCGATCTTGCGCGCAGCCGCACCACGCTCGAGCAGATCCTCGGTCACGCCGTTCCCTTCATGGCCTGGCCCGGTGGAGGCTCGAGCGCGCTCGCGATCGACGTCGCGCGCCGCGAGGCCGGTTTCCGCGCGACCTTCGGCACGAACCGCACGCCCGCGGGCGTCGTCCCCGGCACGTCCGCGATTCCCCGCACGTACTTCAATCAGCGCTACCGCGGACGGTTTTCCACGACGGCGCGCGTGTGGAAGCTGCGCGGCGTCGCCGACTACGAAAGCGGTCGATTCGCCGGCTATGCACGGCTGTTCGCCGCGAACCGCTTGATGCAGATCGGCGGTGCGGGGCCGGGCTGAGCGCGCGCGGGCGCGGTGTAGAATTCAGGGTTCATCGTGCCGACCGACGTCCAACAATCCGCCGCCCGCCCCCCCGCGCCCGCCGCAGCGAAGCGCGACGTGGCTTCCAGCTGGGGCGCTCGTTTCCGCCGGATCTTCCTCGTCGAGACGTGGTGGCTCGTGCGGCGCGACCTCGGGGAACCGCTGCCGCGACCGTCCGAACCACCCGGCGAAGGCATCGAGTTCCGCCAGGCAACCCCCGCCGACATCGAGGTCTGGCGTGAAGAACGCGCGCACAAGCTCGAGGTCTACCGCGAGCGCCTCAAGCACGACAACCCGTTCGTCACGATCGGACTCTGCAACGGCAAGCTGGTCTCGACGTGCTGGTTCTCGGCGGGGACGTACCACGATCCAGCACTCGGCTACACGTTCCATTCCGAACCGGGCGGCGTGTACTTGTTCGAAGCGTGGGTGTCGCCCGCGTGGCGCGACAAACGCATCGCGACGCAGAACCTCGAATGGTGCTGCACGTACGAGCTTCCGCGCCGCGGTTTCACGCACGCGCTGAGTTACTACGTCGCGCACAACACGGCGTCGGCCAATCTTCACGCGCACTTCGGATACCGGCCGATCGCGCGCTTGTGGCACCTGCGGATCCTCGGCCGGCACTTCTTCCTCGAGCGCAAGGTCTGAGGCATTGCGCGAACCGGCGCATTG
Source organism: Planctomycetota bacterium (assembly GCA_031363505.1). Taxonomy (GTDB): domain Bacteria; phylum Planctomycetota; class UBA1135; order UBA1135; genus JANLUN01. Next base: position 2,020 of record JANLUN010000154.1, read on the forward strand.
CAGATCTCGATCGCCGGCGTGGTGGGGAAGGCGGGAGTCGAACCCGCACGACCTTGCGGTCTTCGGATTTTAAGTCCGATGCGTCTTCCGGTTTCGCCACTTCCCCGCGCCGCGCGTGCGCGGAAGCGGAAAGAGTGTACCGAGCGGGTGCACCGCACGATCGCGACGAGTGCCTCGCCTTGACCCCCTCACGTCCGGGAGTATCCTCTTCGCCTCTCGATTCGGGCGGCATAGCCAAGTGGTAAGGCGACGGATTGCAAATCCGTTATCCCCGGTTCAAGTCCGGGTGCCGCCTCCAAGCGCGCGGAGCGTGCTGCGTCGATCGCGCGCGCTCCCGGCGAGCTGCGCTAGACTTCGCGCGGGTTGAGTGAGAACGAGCACGGGTCGAGCGAAAGAGAGTCGCGTGTCAGCGCGCGCTCGCTGTCGATCGCGTTCGCCGTCGCCGCGGTCGGCGCGCTCGGCGCTCTGCCCGGTTCGCGATCCGGTCCCGATCCCGTCGCGCTGCTCGCTTGGCTCTCCATCTGGTCGCTGCCGGCCGGATTCGCGTGCGGCGCCGCGGGTCTCGCGCTGTGGCCGCTCGCTCCGGTGGTGCCGGGTCTGTGGATGGGACTCGTCGCGTTCGTCGACGGCGCATCGATCCGCGATCTCCCGACTCCGGCCTGGTCGGCGCACGCGTTCAGCGGACTCTTCGCGGCCGGACTCGGGCTCGGTCGCCTCGCCCCGCGCGCCTTGTGGTGCGGAGTCGGCGTACTCCTCCTCGTCTGCGGGTTCTTCGCGATTCTTCCGGCGGGCGGCGGGATCCTGGATCGGCCGCTGCCCGCGCACGTGAACGCGGTGCTGCTCGATCTATCGCCGACGACGCTGCTCGCCGAGTGCGCCGGCCTCGATTGGATGCGCCACCCGGCGATGTACGAAGCGGCCGGAACCGTCGACATCGATCCGTCGATGCGCAGTGCGTGGCGAGGGATCCTTGCGGGGCCGGCGGTGTTTTTGTTGGGATGCTGTCTCGCGGTGGCGGGGGATCGAATCGCTCGCACGCGCGGATGACGCGCACCGGTCGTCGAAACTCCGAGGTCGCATGGCTCTTCACAAGTACTTTTGCACGTTCCCCCAGGAGCTGATCTCCGAGCCCATCATCAGCCACACGCTGGGCGACAAGTTCGGCGTCGTGCCGAACATCCGCGCCGCCAGCATCACGGACACGATGGCGCTCGTCGCGGTCGAGATCGAAGGCGAGGAGCCGTCGATCGTCGCTTCGGTGGCGTACTTGAAGGAGCGCGGCGTCAAGGTCGAGGAGATCACGGATCCGGAGGACAGGTAGCCGGGCCGTCTCGACGCCGGACGATGGACCTTCGCCTGCGAGCGCGATGACGACGGCGCGCGTTTTCCTGCATGTCGTGTCGCTCGCGCGTGGGCTCCGTCGCGCTGCGATGCCCGCGTGCGTGCTTCGGCGCGCTGCGACGATCCTCCTCGCGTTCGCATTCGCATGCGGAACTCCGGCGCCGCTCCAGCGCGATCCGAGTTGGCCCGTGCCCAAGCACGGCGCGGTGTCCACGGAGCACCCGCGCGCGACTCAGGCGGCGCTGGCCGTCCTCGACGCGGGTGGCAACGCGGCGGACGCGGCCGTGACCGCAGCGCTCGTGCTCGCGGTCGTGCACCCGCAAGCCGGCAACCTCGGCGGCGGCGGCTTCGCGGTCTTCGTGCCGCACACCGGCGAAGCGCGCGCGTTCGATTTTCGCGAGACCGCGCCGCGCGCCGCGACCATCGACAAGTTCCTGGGTCCGGACGGCGTGCCGGTCGCGGCGCGGTCGCGCGAAGGGCCGCTGTCCGTGTGCGTGCCGGGCACTCCCGCCGGACTCTACGAGCTGCACAAGACGTGCGGCTCGAACCGCTTCAGCTTCGCCGAGCTCGCGCGCCCCGCGATCGAGCTCGCGCAGGGCGGCTTCGAGATCGATGCGTGGCTGGCTCACGATCTCGCGCAACCGAACGTGCGGGAGCGCTTCAACACCGCCGCGCGCGCGATCTTCTTTCCCGCCGGCGTGGCGCTCGTGGAAGGCGAGATGCTCCGTCAGCCCGAGCTCGCGCAGACGCTCAGCTTGTTCGCGAACGGTGGGCCGAATGCGTTCTACACCGGACATGTCGCCGAGGCGTTGATCACGGAGCTCGGCGCGTCGTCGTCGAACTGGATCGACGCGAACGATCTGAAGTCGTACCGCGTCGTTCCGCGCGCGCCGCTGCGCGGCTGGTTCCGCGGCGTCGAGGTCGTGACGATGCCGCCGCCTTCGTCGGGCGGAGTGCTGCTCCTCCAAGTGCTCGGCATGCTCGAAGGTCTGCCGCTCGACGCGGAGCGCGCGAAGGCGCTGGCCGCGCACGACATCGAGCGACAGAAGGGCGCGCGCACGTCGACCGACGACCCAGGTCTCTCCGAGCGCATGGTGCACTGGTGGATCGAGGCGCTGCGGCGCGCCTTCGCCGACCGCGCCGCGCACCTGGGCGATCCGGATTTCGTCGACGTGCCCGTGGCGGAGCTCCTCTCGCCGGAATGGATCGCGGAGCGCCGCATTTCGATCAGCGAGTCGGCCGATCCGGCGGTGTCCGCGTGGTCACCGTCGCGCGAGGGAACGCAGACGACGCACATCTCCGTGCTCGATGCGCGCGGCAACGCGCTGAGCTTGACGACGACGCTGAACAGCACGTTCGGCAGCGGGATCCTCGTGCGCCGCGCGGGCTTCTTCTTGAACAACGAGCTCGACGACTTCGCGCTCTCGCCGTCGAGCCCCAATCAATTCCAACTGGTCGGCTCCGCGGCGAACGCGATGGCGCCTGGAAAGCGGCCGCTGTCCTCGATGACGCCGGTCGTGATGCGCGCGGGCGGCCACGCGACGACGCTCGTGATCGGCAGCCCCGGCGGACCGCGGATCATCAGCGCGATCGCGCAGGTTCTCTTGCGCACGCTCGTGCTCGAGGAATCGATCGACGCCGCGATTCGGGCACCGCGCCTCCACCAACAATGGAGTCCGCCGAACACGCGCTTCGAAGCGGGTTGGGAGGCGCCTGTGCTCGCTGCGCTCCAGAACCGGCGCGGTCACTCGGTCGAGATCGACACCGGGACGTTTGGCTGCGTGCAAGCCGTGTGGCTCTCCGATCCGGGTACGGAACCGATCGCGATCAGCGATCCGCGCGGCGGCGGCGCCGCAGGCGTGCAAGGCAGGCCGCTGTCGACTCCCGCGCGACCGCCGGAAAAACCGCACGCTCCCTGACGCGCGCGTGTCACTCGCCCGTGCGCGGAACGTCGTCGGTCGGCGCCGCGGAATCCGCGCGCAGGCTGTCGGCCGCGGTCGAGGACTTCTCGCTCGAGAACGCCCACCAGCAGGCGGCGACGAGAGCCACCGCGGCCGCCCACGCGACGAGCTTCAAGTTTCGTGATCGGGGACGCGGAGTCTCGCGCTCGGCCGTTTGCGCGACGGCTTTCGGGGGCGCGACCGCGTTCGGGCGTGCGACCGCTTGCGGCGGCTTGACGATCGGCGCCGGCGTCGCGGGTCGAGGCGTCGTTTCGGAAACGGTGGCAGACGCGCCGCGCGCGATCGGCGGAGCGGGCGTCGCGGCGTCGACTCGTGAAGTCTGCGGCGCAGGAGCCGCGAGAACGGGCTCGGAGGCGGGCGTGCGCCGCGCATCGGCGCGGGCGACGGTCACGACGCCCCCGCAGCTCTTACAGCGCGCCTGGTTGTGGCGAAAGCTGGCGGGGATGCGATAGCTCTGCCGGCACGACGAGCACGTTCCGACGCGGTAGTCCATAGAAGAAGCGGCCGCGATCGGGCGCGGCCAGCGTCAGGCGAAGATACAGGCCGCACGCGGGCGTCGCAATGCGAGTGAACTGCATGGCTTCCGTGTGGTCGGATGGCTTCCGGGGTTGCGCCCGTGGCGGTCGTGTCCAGTCGTGCTCTAGGTCCTCGTGCCGTATCGGGCGTTCCAGCTCGCGATCGATTCACACTCGTCTGCGAGGGGATGAATGCTCGAGCGGCCCCACTCTTGCCGCCACGAAATGAGCTCGGTCGAACTCAGTCGACGCGGCAATAGCTTCAGGCACTGTGCCGGTGAGCGCGCATCTCGGTTGAATCGCCGCCGCACATAGTTGCGGTAGGCGGCGAAGATCTGCAGCGCCAGGTCCAGATAGCGCCGCTTCTTGCTCGCAAGCCACGACTGCCTTCGCAGTCGGCCCATGAGGTCTCGCCCGATCGCCTCGGTGTGATTGATCGGAAAGAGGGGATTGCGAGTGTCGCGCGGGAGCTTGCTGCTGGTCGTGTAGTGGACCAGTCGATGAATCCCGAATGCCTCCTTCGCGAGCGCGACATAGGAAGTCTTCTTGTCCGTCTCGAGCACGACGCGGGAGAAGCCTTGGACGATCGCGGCCCCGCGCTTGAGCGTCCGTCGCACGCTTCGCCTCGAGCAATCGCGGCGCTTTCCAAGGCGACGCTCGTCCCGCTGCATGGCACGTCGGCGGGCAACGGTCATCCGGCCTCGAGGCCGAATCGTCGCCGACTCGGCCCACACGACGAAGCGCGAGTCTCGCTCGATGAGCACGGGCACGCTGAGCGGCCTGGTGTTGCGCCGACCTTCGAATGTCTCGAGCTCATCGAGTTGAAAGGTGGAACCGCTCGGCAGCGGCGCGTGCAAGTTCAAGTTCAGACGCCGCAGGTGACGGGCGATCTTGCGAAACTTGAGCTCGCAGCAGCGCAAGCTCAGGCCCAGGTTGCGGGAGCTTTGGCGCAGTCCCAGGCCCGACGCGAGCGACAGAAATAAGCGCGGGTTCAGATCGGGACGGTGATCGCGGTAGTCGGCACGAAAGGTCTGCCTCGAAAACGTGCGCCTGCAAGCGCTGCATCGAAAGCGCGGAACCGGGTGTGGACGGCAGAGGGCGAGATAGTGTCCGTGCGGCCGGAAACATCCTGCGCGAGGCGCGCGGTGCAGCGCGCACCCTCGATAGGGGCAACGGGGTGGTGTGAACATGGTCTGAGTCGCTCCGGGCAGGTGGGTCGAAGGGCCTGCTCGAGGAGCGACCGGGAGAAGCGCCGGCGGTGACAGGCGGTTGCCCCGATTCCGACGAGGGAGGCCACAGCGAAGCCAGTCAGTTCACAATGCGAGCGCGCGCTCGGGAGCCCTTGAGCCGCGGGTTACGATCCGTCCCGGCATGGAGGAAGCGTTGACTCAAGCGAGCACCGGCAAGCGCTTCGAACTCGTCTGTCCGTTCCAGCCGATGGGCGATCAGCCGCGGGCGATCGAGAGCCTCGCGCGCGGGCTCGAGGAAGGCGCCGCGCACCAGTGTCTGCTCGGGATCACGGGCTCGGGCAAGACGTTCACGATGGCCGCCGTCATCGAGCGCGCGCAGCGGCCGACGCTCGTGCTGTCGCCGAACAAGACGCTCGCGGCGCAGCTGTTCTCCGAGTTCCAGACGCTCTTCCCGAAGAACGCGGTCGAGTACTTCGTCAGCTACTACGACTACTACCAGCCCGAGGCGTACGTGCCGTCGAGCGACACGTACATCGAGAAGGACGCCAGCCGCAACGAGAACATCGAGCGCCTGCGCAACAGCGCGACGCGATCTCTCTTGGAACGGCGCGACGTGATCATCGTGGCGTCGGTGTCGTGCATCTACGGCCTGGGATCGCCTGCGAACTACGCCGCGATGGCGTTGCCGC
>JANLUN010000164.1:0-5625 GCA_031363505.1 Planctomycetota bacterium
CCACGATGCCGCCGCCGATCCGGCTGCTCGCCGATCGATTGCTCCAGCGGCCTCACGTCGTCGAGCTCACCAACTCCCAACCCGCGTCGACGATCGCGCACGCTCTGTGTCCGATCGAAGAGACGCGCAAGCTCGATCTCCTGCGCGCGCTCATCGACCGCCCCGATTTCAAGTCGGCGATCGTGTTCTCGCGGACTAAGCGGCGGACGAAGGTCCTCGCCGATCGGCTCGCCAAGCTCGGGCATCGTGCCATCGCGTTGCAGGGCAACATGTCGCAACCACAACGAGTGCGCGCGATGCAGGGCTTCCAGACCGGGCGCTACAACATCTTGGTCGCGACCGATGTCGCGGCGCGCGGCATCGACGTCGCCGGGATTTCGCACGTGATCAACTTCGACGTGCCGTCGACGCCCGAGACTTACACGCACCGCATCGGACGCACTGGGCGTTCGGAGTGCACCGGCCAGGCCTTCACGTTCGTCACGTCGGCCGACACGGCCATGATCCGTGCGATCGAGCGCATGCTCAAAGGGCCGATCACGCGCGAAACGATTCTCCCGTCGACTGCGCTGCCGGATGCGGGCCGCCGCGGCTTCGGCGCCGGATCGCCCTCCGAATCCGAACGACGCCCCGCGCAGCGTCGCGGCCCCGCGCGGCCTCACAGCGGAGCGCGGTCGAATACGTCGTCGCAACCGCGACGCGGCGGCGCGTCACACGGGGCGTCGCAGCCTGCTCGTTCGCATCGCCGCACGGAGTCGAGCGCGTCTTCGCACAGGCCGCAGTCCGCGTCGGCCGCCGCGCGCCATCCCGCGTCACGGCCGAGTGAGCGTTCGCACTCGAAGCCGAGCGAGGGTTCGCACGCGACTCCGCACAGCACGTCGCGACCGTCCACCCCGCGACGTCACCCCGCGCCCGTTTCTCACCGTTCCCGTCGACCCGAGCACTCTGACCGGAGGTAGGCATTTACCACATCTTCGTACGTTCGGATGGTCAGACCCTGCGGGTCGACACGGATCTTTGGCTGTGCGCGCTCGACCTCGCCGCAGTCCACGGATGGAAACCGGTCGGCACCGTGGCGCGGGAAGCAACGCGCGGCGCAGGGCCGGACCGATTCGAGTACTTTCGCCCTGACGGCAGACAGCTCGTTCCGCGCGACGCGACCGAACTCGCGACGTGCCTGAACGCCGGGCTGACGCGCGTCTCCGATTCCGTCGTGCCGCTCCACGACGAGAAGTTCGGTGAGGAGCACACGTTGGCGCTGATCTCGCGCGCCGCCGCAGGCAAGGCTCCGGCGCCCGAGCTCGCGACGGCCGCGGTCGAGCTCTTGAGCGGATCGCCCAAGGGCGAAGCGCGCGTGCTCATCGAGTTCCTGCGCGGGGGATCGGTTTCGATCCGCAGCGCGGGAAGCGGCACGTCGGCGCGGTAATCGTCGGCGATGACCTCGGCGCTCGCCCGAGCGTCAGGAACGCGCGAGGGCGCGCGTCGCGAGACGCGCGCTCCGGAGTCGCCTCCGTGGAAGGCGCCCTGTTCGGTCTGCTCGGACTCTTGATCGCGTTCACTTTCTCGGGCGCCGCGGGACGCTTTCAATCACGGCGCGAGCTCATCACGAGCGAGACGAACACCATCGGCACGGCGTGGCTCCGGCTCGATCTCTTGCCGGCTGCCGTCCAACCGAGCGCGCGCGAAAGCATGCGTCAGTACGTCGACGCGCGCGCGAGCGGCGAGCAGGCTTGGGACAAGTTCGTGTTTCCAGCGCTGAATGAGATGTTCGACATCGGCACACTCCGCACGCACGCCTTGCTGTGGCATCCTCCCGCAATCGTCTTCGTCTTGCTCTCCGCACTCGCACCCGCGTGCTCGCTCCTCGCTGGATTCGCCATGGCCGGAGCCGTGCAGCGCCCGCGGCTCCACATGCTCACCTTTGCAGCGATCATCGCGGTCACGGTGTACGTGATCGCCGATCTCGAGCTGCCGCGTCAGGGGCTGTTCCGCGTCGTCGGCGACGATCAGCGGCTGATCGATCTGCGTGCCGACATGCGCTGAGTCGAGGCGGCCGGCGTGCGGTGACGCACCTCGACGGGCGAATCGCATTCTGGGTCTCAGTGCACTACGCGCCCGTTCACGCGCCGGGCTACGGGGCAAGCGCCGAGCTCCACTGGCCCTGCCTTACCGCTCGAACGCTCGCGCGTGAAGTCGAAGCGCGGCCCCCGGCGCCGCAGCGTCGGAAACCAGATGTCCGCGAAGAGACGTGGCGAAGGGAAGCTCGGCTTCAAGATCGATCTCGCGTGCGCCGCGCGAGCGACGTCACGTGAGCTCGATCGTGCAGATCACCCTCAGCCGACGAGGCGAAGCAACGTCTGGTTGTGATTGGCGGCGATCCGGCCGCCCTTCACGGCCGACTTGACGCGCAGACCGCAGGCCTTCGCGAGAGTCTGGTTGTGATTGCCGGAGACCCGGCCGCCCTTCACGGCCGACGTGACGCGCAGGCCGCGCGCCTTCGCGAGAGTTTGGTTGTGATTGCCGGCGATCCGGCCGCCCTTGAGATGCGTGCTGACTTTCATGATCGTTCTCTGATGTTTGGACTGATGGAATGCTCGGGTTGGAGGCAGCGCCTCGTCCCCCACGGGCGCCCCAGGAGCGAGTCGCGGCGCCTTCTGTCGATCAATCCGACTTTTCTTCGTGAACCGCGTCCCGTTCCGCGGCGCACGGCTACGATCGGGGTCTCGCCGAAGAATCACCCATGGACGATCCCACCCACCCGGCGCCTCACTCCGAGCCGAACCGCTGGGAAGAGCTCATCGCCAGCCTCCGTCCCGATGCGATGCTCGCTGTCATCACGTCCTCGATGAAGCCGTCGCTGCGTGAGCACTGTCCGCCGGAGGACATCTGGCAGGAGACGCTCGCTCATGCCTGGCGCGATCGCGCGCAGCATCAATGGAAGGATCTGGCGACCTTCCGCGCGTGGATCTTCGAGATCGCGCGCAACCGCATCCGCGAGACGGCGCGCAACATGACGGCGCAGAAACGTGACGCCGGCCGTTCGCGCCCGCGGCGGTTCGACCCCTCGACCGGAACTTCCAGCTCCGCGTCCTTCGTTGGGCCGGCCGATTCGGTCACGCCCAGCCGTATTCTCGCGCGAGGTGAGCGCGGCGCGGCCGTCGAGCAAGCGTTGTCGCAGCTTCCACCGGAAGTCCGCGAAGTCATGCGCCTCTACGTGATCGAGGAGCTCCCGATGGACACGGTCGCCGAGCGACTTGGGCTCAGCGTCTCCGCCGCGTGGCGCCGCTTCCGCGCGGGTTCGGAGATCTGTGCGCGCATCCTGCCCGGTTGGACTCACGAAGGCAGCGGCGGCGCGTGGTGACGTCGACGGGTTCGAGCGACGGTGCGGATCCTGGCGCCGAAGCAATCGAGATCTTCTCGGCTTGGCTCTCTGCGCTGGAACGCGGAAACGCAGTCGCGTTCGACGAGCTCGTGCGCTCGCACCCCCTCCGCGCGCGCGAGCTCGACGTGCTGCACGTGTCGTGGAGTCGATTGGTCGCGGCCGGCGAGGTCTCGGCCGCGATGGAGGATGCGGACGACGCTTCGTTCCCGGCGAGCAACTCCTTTTATCTGACTCCGCGCGACGACACGGCCGCGCGCTACCAGCTCGAAGGCGAGGTCGCACGCGGCGGCATGGGCGCGATCTTGCGCGTGTGGGATGCGGATCTGCGCCGACACCTCGCGATGAAGGTTGCGCTGGATTCGGTCGGCGCAAGGCCGAACAACGCGGAACAGCGCAGCGAGACCAAACGGCTTGCGCGCTTCTTGGAGGAAGCCCGCGTCGTCGGCCGCCTCGATCACCCGGGCATGGTGCCCGTGCACGACCTCGGACTCGACGGCCAGGGTCGCTTCTACTTCACGATGAAGCTCGTGGAGGGGCGCGACTTGAAGAAGATCTTCGAGCTCGTGCGCGAAGAGCGCGAGGGTTGGAACCAGACACGCGCGCTCGGCGTGCTGCTCAAGGTGTGCGAGGCGATGGACTACGCGCACAGCAAGGGCGTCATCCACCGCGACCTCAAGCCCGCGAACGTGATGGTCGGAAGCTTCGGGGAAGTCTTCGTGATGGACTGGGGACTCGCGCGCGTGCTGCAGCGCGCGGATCCGCACGACATCCGGCTCGCACCCGCGCATTCGGACGCAGAGTCCCATCGCGCCGAGGGGACCGACGAGCAGAACGCGTCCGCGCTCATGACGATGGAGGGCGTCGTGCTCGGAACTCCCGCCTACATGCCGCCGGAGCAAGCGCGCGGAGAGATCGAGAAGCTTTCGCCGCGTTCCGACATCTACTCGGTCGGCGCGATGCTCTACCAACTGCTCGCGCTCGAGATGCCGTACGACGCACCGCGAGCTCGCACCGATCACCGCTACGCGCTCGCGCGCGTCATCGAAGGGCCGCCGACGCCGTTGCAACAACGGAACGCAGCGGTTCCGCCCGAGCTCGTCGCGATCTGCGAGAAGGCGATGGCTCGCGAAGCCGCCGATCGATATCCGGACATGCGTGCCTTCGCGGAGGACTTGCGCGCGTTCCTCGAGCATCGCGTCGTGGCGGCGTACGAGACGGGCGCGGTCGCGGAGCTGCGCAAGTGGATCACGCGCAATCGAGCGCTCGCGGCCGCGTGCGCCGCAGCGATCGTCATCCTCGTGATCGGGCTCGTGGTCAGCTCGTCGCTCTTCGTGACGGCGAAAGAGGAATCCGAGCGCGCGGATGCGCGGGCCGCCGACTTGGTGATCTCCAACGCTGCACTCGCGAAGGAGACGACCCGCGCCGAGGAGAAAGCGAGCGAGGCCGACGGCCAGCGCCGTATCGCCGAGCAGCGCTCCGACGACGTGCTCTCGCTTTCGGCCGGACGCGACCTGCAGGACTTGGTGGTGCGCGCGGACTCGCTGTGGCCGACGCGTACCGAAAACGTCGCTCGATACGAAGAGTGGCTACGCGATGCGCACGCGTTGCTCGACGGTCGACCCGCCGATGCACGGAGTCACGTCAAGGCGAAACCGGGGCTCGCGGATCATCGCCAGAAGCTCACCGAGCTCGAAGCGCGCGCTGTGTCCGCCCCCAGCAGCTGGCAGTTCGAGAACAGCGACGACGCTTGGTGGCACGCGCAGCTCACGGCGCTAATCGCCGACTTGGAGGCGTTCTCGGACGAGAAGGCGGGCCTGTGCTCGGCAGGAACGGATCCACAGCACGGCTGGGGCATCGAGAAGCGGCTCGAGATCGCGCGCAACCTCGAGGAACGCAGCGTCAGCGGAGGCGAAGCCGCACGACGTTGGCGTGATGCGATCGCGTCGATCCGAGATCGCACGGAGTGCCCGCTGTACGAGGGCCTTGCGATCGCTCCGCAGCTGGGCTTGCTGCCGCTCGGGAGAAACGATCGATCCGGGTTGTGGGAGTTCGCGCACCTTGCAACGGGTGAACTCGCAGAGCGCAACGAAGCCGGGGCGATCGCGATGCAAGACGGGGCCGGACTCGTCTTCGTGCTGATTCCCGGTGGCAAGTTCTGGATGGGATCGCAGAAGACCGATGAAGCCGCGCCGAACTTCGATCCGCTCTCCTTGTCCAACGAAACGCCCATGCACGAGGTCGAG
>JANLUN010000217.1:0-4903 GCA_031363505.1 Planctomycetota bacterium
GGTTCGTGGCGCGCGCGCACGACGCGCAGCCTATCGAGCGCGTCGTGCCCGCGGTCGATGCGTCGCTCGCGACCGTCTGATCGTCGCGAGCTCCAATTCAGCGCCGGGACGCGCGCGCTACTTCGACTTGGTCGCAGCCGCCCGAGCGGCCTTCGCCTTCTCTTTCGTGAGGAGCGTCTTGCGTGTTCTGCGCTTGCCGAATGAACCGTGGAAGATCTTGCCCTTCCGCGACTTGATATCACCCTTGCCCATGTGCTCTCCGTGCGTCCGGTGTTGCTGCGTCTGTCGATCGCGGTCCGGCGGCGCGACATGTTCGCTTGGGTGCGGGCACTTTCAAAGCCCCGCGTTCGGAGGAATGGCCACTTCGCTGCGCATTCGCCCACCGGATAGCATTCCCGCGCTCGATGGCCCCTCAACCCGATCATCCTTATTAACGATGCGTCTCACCGCGGCCGCCCTGTTGCTCCTGCCCTTCCCCGCGTTCTTCGGTGCCTGTCGAACCGCGGAACGAACTCCCACGCCTCTCCAGAAGACAGAGGCCGAAGCGCAAGGCAGCCCGAGCACGCGACCTCGCGAACCGCGGATGCTGCGCGCCGACGATCTGCTCGGTCTTCCCTGGCGCAGCGTAGGTCCGGCCAACATGGGGGGCCGCGTCGCCGCGCTCGCGATCGAACCCGGCAACGCGAAGACGTTCTACGTCGGCTTCGGCACAGGCGGGTTGTGGAAGACCACCAACGCGGGAACGACCTTCGCGCCGATCTTCGACGAGGAGGCGACCGCCTCGATCGGCTCCATCGCCGTCGTCGACGCGCCGCCTGATTGGCGCGGCTGGAAAGACGAGCCGCCCGCGGACGACGCGCAAGCTGCGGCCGACAAGACGAAGGACGACGACAAGAAGGGCCGGGGCAAGATCGTCTGGGTTGGAACCGGCGAGGGCAACGGTCGCAACAGTTCTTCGTGGGGCCGCGGCGTGTACCGCTCGACGGATGGCGGCGGGAACTTCGCGCAAGTAGGGCTCGCGGACGCGCACGACATCCCCGCGCTCGCTGTCGATCCGCGCGATCCGGACGTGTGCTACGCCGCGGCGCTCGGCCACCTGTGGGGACCGAACGACGAGCGCGGCGTCTACAAGACGACCGACGGTGGCAAGACGTGGAAAGCGGTCCTGAAAGTCGACGCGGACACCGGCGCGTGTGACGTCGTGCTCGATCCCAAGAATCCGTCGACCGTGTACGCAGCGATGTACATGCGCCGGCGCACGGCCTACAGCTTCACGAGCGGCGGCGTGCAAGGCGGCATCTATCGCTCTGACGACGCGGGTGGCTCGTGGAAGAAGCTCGCCGGCGGCCTGCCCGCGCAGACCGGGCGAATTGGACTCGACGTCTTCGCGCAGGATCCGAAGATCGTCTACGCGGTGGTCGAGTCGGATCTCGGCGGACGCTTGGCAGATTCGTTCGAAGACAAGAGCCGCAGCGGCGGACTCTTCCGCTCCGAAGACCGCGGTGAGAGCTGGACGCGCGTCAACCAGTACGCGCCGCGCGCGTTCTACTTCTCGAAGGTGCGCATCGATCCCAAGAACCCCGAGCGCATCTACGTCCTCGGCTGGCAGATCTGGGTCTCCGACGACGGCGGCAAGAACCTGCGCGCGGGCGGCGCACGCAAGCCGCACGTCGACTACCACGCGCTCCTGATCGATCCGGCCGATCCCGAGCACTTGATCGCGGGCAACGACGGAGGCGTGTACGTCTCGTACGACGCGGGCAAGACGTGGGATTTCCTGAACCAGCTCGCGGTCGGTGAGTTCTACAACGTCGGGATCGACCAATCCGATCGATACCGCATCGGTGGCGGACTCCAAGACAACGGCTCGTGGATCGGACCGAGCGCGACGTCACTCGCTGTCCAGCCCATGGAAGGCGGACCGTCCCCGGGCGGCATCCTGAACGAGCACTGGCACTCCGTGTACGGCGGAGACGGCTTCCACGTCGCGTTCGATCCCAGCGATCGCAACATCGTGTACGCCGAGAGTCAGGGTGGAGAGATCGCGCGCATCCACATCGACACGGGTGTTGCGCGCGCGATCAAGCCGTCGCCGAAGGAGGGCCAGCGGCGCTTCCGATTCAACTGGAACACGCCGTTCTTCGTGTCACCGCACGTCGCAGCGGGCGAGCGGACCGTGCTCTACATGGGCGGCAACTACGTGTTCCGCCTGCTCGACGGCGGTGATCGCTGGGAGCGCATCTCGGACGACCTGTCGAAGTCCATCGTCGAGCGCATCGATACGGTCGGCTCGGACGCCGAAACGCACGGCACGGTCGTGTCGCTCGCGGAATCGCCGGTGGCGCAGGGACTCCTGTGGGCCGGAACGGACGACGGGCTGGTGCACGTCACGACGAACGCGGGCGGGACGTGGAGCAACGTGACGCCGCCGCAGGTGAACGGGCACTACGTGTCGCGGATCGAGCCCTCGCACCACGAGAGGGACACGGCCTACGTCGCGATCGACGGCCACCGCAGCGACGTCATGTCGCCGAACGTCGTCATGACGAGCGACTCCGGCCAGACGTGGCGCTCGATCGTCGGCAATCTGCCGCCCGACGCGCCCGTCAAGGTGATCCGCGAGGATCCAGCGAACGCGAACGTGCTCTACGCGGGCACGGAAACTTCGGCGTACGTCTCGATCGATGGCGGCGAGCACTGGGTGCGCCTCAACGGCAAGTCGCTCCCCACCGTGTCGGTCGACGACATCGTGGTGCATCCCCGCGAGCACGATCTCGTAGCGGGCACGCACGGTCGATCGATCTATGTGCTCGACGACGCCGCGGCGATCTCGGCACTGACACCTGAAGTTCTCGCGACGCCGCTCCACCTCTTCGCAGTGCCGACCGCGAAGCCCAAGCTCTCCATGCCGATCGACGGCATCTGGACCGACCGTGTCTTCATCGGCGCCAATCCGCCAATGGGCGCGCGCATCACGTACTGGCTGCGCGACTACGCGCCCGAGGACGTCAAGATCACGATCACCGACGCCAACGGCGTGACTGTGCGCGACATCAAGGGGACCGCTCGGCCGGGCCTCAACCGCGCGATCTGGGATCTCGAGCGCGAGGAGTACGACCGGCTCCCCGATCCCGATTCGAAGGTTGGTCAGAAGCAGTTCGTGCCAGCGGGCGAGTACACGGTGAGCGTATCTCGCGGCAAGGAGTCGGCGAAGGGCTCGGTGCGCGTGCTTCCGGCGCCGGGAGTCGAACCGAAGAAGTAGTCGTGAGGCGACCGGCTGTCGACGACGGAGAGCGACGTCGAGACGCGGATCTCGAGTGAGGTCCGCGACCGCGACTACGGCATCCGCTTCGCCGTGTATTTGTCGAAGTTGAGCGTCGACTCGAGCAATGCGATGTCCGTCGTTTCTTGCACGACGATCTGCGCGGTGCCCTCATCGAAGCTCACGGCTGCTTGCACGACGCCGGCGGTCTCCTTGAGCCGCTTGTAGATCTTCCCCGTGCAACCCTGACAGCACATGCCTTCGACGGCGAACGAGCGCACGACGCAACCGCTCGGAACATCACCGGCAAGCGTCGTCGGCGCCGCGATGTGCGCCTGGACTTCGGGAAGCGTCGGCGCCGCGTACTCGCGCTCGGGAGCGTGCCAAGCCACATAGCCGAGCAACGTGCCCGCGACGGTGATCAGCAGAATCGGAATCAGTTTGCGCGACATTTCGGGCGCAGAGCCTAACGCACACCGGTCCGTTGTGGCGACGGCTCCTTTGATCCACAATTCAAACCATGACAGTCCAGGATCCGGTTCGAGCCGCGTTCGACGATGCGGCGAAAACTCTCGCCGCCTTTCTGGCGGATCCCGCGGCGCTCTCGAACGTTCAGCGCTTCGTCGACGCCGCCGCGAAGGCTCTGAAGGGCGGCGGCCTCCTGATGTCGTGCGGCAACGGCGGGAGCATGTGCGACGCGATGCACTTCGCCGAGGAATGGACCGGACGTTTCCGCAAGGACCGCGCGGCTCTCGCCGCGATCGCGTTCTCCGATCCCAGCCAGCTCACGTGCATCGCCAACGACTTCGGCTACGACGAAGTCTTCGCGCGTTCCGTCGAAGCGTACGGGAAGAAGGGCGACCTCCTCGTCGTGCTGTCGACGAGCGGTGACTCGCCGAACATCTTGCGCGCGATCGAGGTCGCTAAGTCGAAGGGCGTCGTGACCGTCGGCTTGCTCGGCAAAGGCGGCGGCAAGGCGCGCACGCAACTCGACATTCCGATCATCGTGCCGCTCGCGACAACGAGCGATCGGATCCAGGAGATCCACATCAAGATCCTCCACATCACGATCGAGGCCGTCGAACGGCAGATGTTCCCGCAGAACTACGCGGCGAAGGGGTGAATCCCGGTTCGTACTTTGCTTTCCGTCGCTCGCCACGCGTTCCTGATCGCACTCGCCTTCGGATGCCTCGCCGGACGTTCGACGCCGGCAACCGAGCCGGCGGGCGATCCCGTGCTCGAGCGCGCCCTCGCCGCGGCGCGGGACCGGTATGAAGGCGCGCGCCGCTCGAATGCCGCGGGCGATCTCGACGCGGCGCGCTCTCAGATCGAGACCGCCGTCCGCGACCTCGTCGCGCTCGACGCCGCGAGACCCGACGCGGCTGCCGGCGATCTCGCGTTCAAACTCGGACGGCTGGCACAGGACGTCGGGGCGCTCGACGCGTCTCGCGCCGCGCTCGAATTCGCGGTCGCGCAGCGCAAGCTCGCGCTGGCCGAGGACGATCCCGCATTCGTCCAAGCGCGGTTCGAGCTCGGTGCGACGCTGTATGCGATCGGCGATCTCCAAGCCGCACGCCCGCTTCTCGAGGGGGTGATCGCGGCGCGCGAACGCGCCTTGCCGGTCGACCATCCCGACATCGC
>JANLUN010000249.1:0-2010 GCA_031363505.1 Planctomycetota bacterium
CGCGCGCGGCGGCTCGAGATGCCAGTGATCGAAACCCTGGGCGAGGTCGGGATCGCCTTTCAGCCGCTCGAGGATCGCCTCGAGACCCTCGCGCCCTCTCGATCGACGGCGCGAGCCGTCGGCGGGTGCGCGCGCGCTGTCGCGTGGACGCGTGACCTCGGTGGACGCGGAGGGATTCGATTTCGGGGGTCGGACCACGCTCGAGCCCCCTCCAGTGCGCAGCGGGGGCGGTTAGGGAGACGTTAGGGAACGCTCGCCGCCCGAGCAAGGCTCCTGCGCGCTACTTCAGGAGCGCGGCGAGTTTCCCGTAGAGGCCCTGGTCCTTCCTCGCGAGGAGCGCGCGGCGCCCGTCGATCTCGACGTCGACCTCCGGATCGCCCGGCTGGCCGTCGCCGCGCGGAGTGAGCCCGAGCGTGAAGACCGTCGTCCCGTCGCTCTTGTTCGTGAACTCGATCGTGATCGGATCGAGGAACGGCAGCTCGGCACCGGCGGGCCGGTGCTTCTCGGCGCGTAGGAACAGCAGCGGGTCGAGTACTGGGTCGAGCTCGTCGGCGCGCACCGCGAGATCGGGCGCGGCCCACACTCCGCCAGGGCCGCGAACGAAGCGACGCTCGCTGCCGAGGCCAGCGATGCGCAGCGACGCTTGATCGATCTCGAGGATGTCGAGGAGCCGCAAGCTGAGCAGCTCCTCGAGCGGCGTGTGCACGAGTTCGAGCAGGCTCGGATCGACGAGCGCGACGACCGATTCGCCCGGACGTTGGAACTGGCGCGCCACCGCGCCGCTCGCGCTCGTGAAGAGCCCGCCGATCGATCCGCCCTGCACGTCCGCTCCGGACTCGATCGAAACGGTCTCGCCGCCGGGCGACGGATCGAACGGTCGATCGAGCACGAAGCCGGCGAACTCGAGCGCTTCCATACGCCCGAGCAAGTCGTCGACGCGTGCCTGATCGGCGGGGCGCGGCGTGGTGAAGCTCCCGTGCCCGCGTTTCTCGCACACGTTCCACACATGGCCCCGGCGTGCGAGCAGGAGTTCGCGATCGTTCGAGCGCAGTGTTATGCCTTCGATCGGTTCGGAGCGGCGCCGGACGAGTCGATGATCGAGGAGATCTTCGATGGGCGATGCGAGAAGCCTCACGGACTGCTCCTCGATCCCCCACACGGGCGCCTGTCCCGAGAGACGTGCGAACCACGGGACCCCGGGCGCGTGGCCCGGTCGGCCGAAGTGCACGGTTGCGCGAGCGTCATGCGACGTCACGAGCTCGACGCTGAACTCGGAGGGATCGAGCCCGTAGTCCGCGAGCGCGGCCGCGCCGTCCTCGACGAAACGCCCGGCCTCGAGTCGCGTCGCGCCCTGGACCCAGAGGCTCATCGCGACCGGATCGAGCGCCGCCCGCACGGGCTCGCTCGCGCGCCACTGCTCGCCGTCGACGAGTGCGTGCAATACGAGATCGTGCGGCTCGACTCCGCGCTCGAACGTGGTCCGGCCGGCGCGA
This sequence comes from Planctomycetota bacterium, assembly GCA_031363505.1. GTDB lineage: Bacteria > Planctomycetota > UBA1135 > UBA1135 > JANLUN01. Next base: position 1,494 of record JANLUN010000249.1, read on the forward strand.
TGCACCTCGACCACGTCCCGCGCGTCGAGTTCGACGACGGAGCGTGACTTGAAGTCGTCGATCGAACGCGCGAGCGTCGTGTCGAGATCGCGCAGCGTGCGCAGGATGCGCCCGCGCACGCGCACGTACATGCGCGTGCCGTCGAGATCGAGCGCACCGAGCTCGAGCCGTTGCCGCACGGCTTTCCCGTTCGACTGACTCTCCAGCTCGAGGATCACACGCGGCGGTTCGAACCCGAGCGACGGCGCGTCGCCCTCGGACTCCGGCACGTTGAGGAGATAGGTCAAGGCCCGGGACTGCACGGGCAGGGCGAATTCGTTGACGATCTCGACGGCCTCGCGCGCCAGCGCCGCGGTGAGCAGGCCGCCGATCAATGCCTCGATCTGCGCGATCACGGCGGGATCTTTGGCGCGCTGGAAGAAGGGCTCGACGATCGCGCGGTAGTCGCCGTGTTCGGGCGGATTGGTCTCGATCGGCAGCTGGCGCATCGAGCGCACCTTTTCCTCGGAAGGAATCG
>JANLUN010000253.1:0-2381 GCA_031363505.1 Planctomycetota bacterium
GCGCTGAGCGCTCAGGCGGCGATGCCGCCCGAGCGCCTCCAATTAGGTGCTCGAATGACGTATAGACTGTCCCGCGAAAGGGCGCGTATGCGGTGCCCGATCGCAGACACGGAGAGCTTCCACATGCCGATGTTCGACCCCGTCTACTGGCTCATCGTCGGGCCCACCGTACTCATCGCGTTCATCGCGTCGATCCGGGTGAAGAGCACGTTCATGCGCTTTTCCAACGTCGGAGTGCGCAGCGGGATGACGGGCGCGCAGGCTGCCGCGGCGGTGGCGCGCGCGGGCGGGGCGGACGTGACGATCGAGCGGCACCAAGGCTTCCTCTCGGACCACTACGACCCGCGCTCGCGTACGTTGCGACTCTCGCCCGACGTCTACGACGGCCGCTCCGTGTCGTCCATCGCGGTCGCCGCCCACGAAGCGGGCCATGCGATCCAGCACGCGACGGGATACGTGCCGCTCACGTTCCGATCGCAGATGGTGCCGATCGCGACGATCGGTTCGAACCTTTGGATGTACGTGTTCCTCGCCGGGATGCTGATGCCGTCGATGCGATGGTTGATGAACGTCGCGATCGTCCTGTTCGCCGCGACGGTCGTGTTCCAGCTCATCACGCTCCCGGTCGAGTTCGACGCTTCGAATCGTGCCAAGGCCGTGCTCGCCTCGAGCGGCATCGTCAGCACGCAAGAGGAAGCCCAGGGCGTGAAGAAAGTGCTCGGCGCCGCGGCGATGACGTACGTCGCCGGTGCGCTTACGGCGATCGCGACGCTGGCGTACCTGCTCATGCGCCGGCGAGACTGACCGTCATCGATCGGTCGGCGCGACCCGCGCGCCGACTTCAGCGCCCCCAACGCCGTGCGACCTTTGCCGCCGCGCGCCAGGGTCCGTAGTCTCTCGCCGAAAACGCACCGGAGGAGAACTTGGACCGCATCTCGATCGACTACACGAACGTGCTCGCGAGCGCGGTCGGCCACGCGCACGGTTTGCACGAGGCCGAGCTCGAAGCGCTCGCACAACCTTCGCGCGCGGCGCTCTCCGCGGTGCTCGCTCGGCGTGAGCGCGATCTGCGCTGGCTCGATCTCCCGTTTCCGAGTCCGGTGCACGAGGAGATCCTCGACTACGCGGCGTCCGTCGCCGGTCAGTTTCGGAACATCGTCGTGCTCGGCATCGGCGGGTCCGCGCTCGGGAACGTCGCGCTGCAGACGGCGCTCAACAGCCCGTACCACAACCTGGTCTCGCCGGGCGGACTGCCGCGCCTCTTCGTTCTCGACAACGTCGATCCCGACCTGATCGGCGAGTTCCTCGACTCGATCGATCCCGCCGAGTGCTTGTTCAACGTCATCTCGAAGTCGGGCGCGACGCCCGAGACGATGGCGCAGTTCCTGATCTTCCGCCGCCAGCTCGTCGATCGCTTGGGAGAAGAGGCGCACAAGGCGCACATCGTCATCACGACCGACGCGGGCTCGGGCCCGATGCGCGAAATCGTGCAGCGCGAAGGCTACGTGTCGTTTCCGGTGCCCGACGGAGTCGGCGGCCGGTACAGCGTGCTCTCGCCGGTCGGTCTGCTGCCGGCCGCGCTCGTCGGCATCGACGTCATGGGTCTCATCGCGGGCGCGGCGTCGATGGTCGAGGCGTGCTCGGGATTCGAGCTCGCGAGCAACCCGGCGCTCCTCTACGCCGCCGTGCAGTGGTCGATGCAGACGCGCAAGCACAAGCCGATCTCTGTCACGTTCGCGTACAGCCACCGCTTGCGCGATCTCGCGGATTGGTATGCGCAGCTTCTGGCCGAGTCGATCGGCAAGCGCGTCAACCGCGCCGGTCGCGAGGTGTTCACAGGGCCGACGCCGGTGCGCGCCGTCGGTGTCACCGATCAACACAGCCAAGTGCAGCTCTACGTCGAGGGGCCGCACGACAAGTGGTTCACGTTGCTCACCGTCGGCGAAGCGGATCACGTCGTCGAGCTGCCGGCCGCGCACGAGGATCTCGAAGGCGTCGGCTACTTGTGCGGTCGGACGCTCAACGAGCTCTTCCATGCCGAGTGCGAGGGCACGCGCATCGCGCTCACCGAAGCGGCGCGCCCGAACCTGACGATCCAGTTCCCGACGGTCACGCCTCACACGGTCGGCCAGTACCTGTACTTGATGGAGCTCTCCGTCGCCGTGATGGGGGAGCACTACCAAGTCGATGCGTTCGATCAGCCCGGCGTGGAGGCCGGCAAGGTCGCCGCGTTTGCATTGATGGGGCGCGCGGGCTTCGAGGCTCGTCGCGCGAACATCGAGCAAACGCGCTCGCACGAACCGCGGCGCGTGTAGCGCGTCGCTCGCATACGGGGATCGACGCGCGGCATCGGCGGTCGATTGCGCGCGATCGACCGCCGA
>JANLUN010000282.1:0-11250 GCA_031363505.1 Planctomycetota bacterium
GCTTCGCTCAGGGCGACGAGCACGGCCGCGGGTTGAACCACGCGGCGCGATACCTCGAGCCGGGCGTCGATCCCGATCCCGAACGGACGCTCGCCGTTGCGCACCAAGAGCTGCCCGCGCGGATTCTCGGCGTGGTTCCGAAGTCGGAGATGTGGCGCGCGCTGCGTCTCTTCAATAACGACGCCGGGATGCGTTTCGTCAACGCGTCGAAGTACTTCGCGGGACGTTTGGAGGGGATGAGCGGGCCGTATCGGCAAGCCCACGCCGCGTTCGCGTTCCTCCTCGACTACGTGCCGAATTGGAAGTGGGCCTACGGCCGGACGGATCGCTCCGGCCTGATCCAGTACCAAGCGTTCCTGCCGAAGGAGACGGCCTATGACGTCTACCGCGCGATCCTCGTCGAGAACCAGCGCGCGTCGATCGTGCCGTACCTGGGCGTGTTCAAGCGGCACAGGCCGGATCCGTTCTGGCTCACGCACTCGAGCGACGGCTGGAGCTTCGCGCTCGACTACAAGGTGACGAACGCGAATCGCGCCGCACTGTGGGAGCATTGCGCGCGACTCACGGAAATCGTGCTCGCCGGCGGCGGCAAGTTCTACTTCGCGAAGGATCTCGTGATCGGTCAGCGCGACATGTTGCGCATGTTCCCGCCCGAGAAGACGCAAGCGTTCCTGCGAATGAAGCGCGAGCTCGACCCCGAGATGCTCTTGCAGACGAACCTCTACCGGCGCGTCTTCGGCGGACTCTCCGCTTAGCCGTTCACCGCGCGCCGTTCGGAACTTTGGCTGCGAGCTCCGCCGTCCAGTTCACGATCGCGCACACTCGTCCCGACGACGGCGTCGACTTGTTTGGGGGACTGCTCAAGAACCGCGACCCATCCGGGACCATGTAGAGCGCGGCCGCGTCGTCTGGATTCGCCATGAGCCGCTCCGGTCGCGCAACTCCGAAATCGCCGTTCACCGCGCGCGCGACGAGAATCTCGCCGTGCGCCGTGTACACGACGCCGTCGGAGCCCGGCAACCACCACGGGTACGAGCCGCCGGTTCCGGCCGAGACCTGAACCTTGCCCTCGCCCGAGGGGAATCGACGGACGTAGCACTCGACCTCCCCGCTCTCGTCGGAGAGGTACGCGACCCAGCGCTGGTCGGGCGAGATGCGCGGGAACTTCTCGTGGAAGGGCGTCACGAAGAGCGGCCGCGCCGGCGCGTCTTCACCGAGAATCTGAAGCCACAGGTCGCCAGCCTTCGCGAAGCAGAGCGCGTCCTTGCCCTGCACCTTGGCGAAGCTCGTGCCGACTTCGAACACACCGTTCGCCATGCGCTCGGGCTCACCGGTGCCGTCGGCGTTCACGACGTCGAGCCCCAAGGTACCGTCGCGGTCGGCTCGGAACGCGACACGCTTGCCGTCGAGGCTCCAGAACGGATCGGACGCATTGCCCGACGACGACACGCGCGTCGACGTGCCGCGCGCGACGTCGTACACCAAGACCTGGTCGCTCGCGCCGAAGACCGCCAAGGCCATGCGCGTTCCATCCGGCGCCATCGCGCACCAGGCATAGTTGCGCGCCGGCGCGCCGACGGGCTTCGTCGTTCCGTCGAGCTCCAGCCAAGACAACTCGGTCCGCGGCTCGTTGGACGATCCGGGGACGTACACGAGGGTGCCCGTGTCGCGCGCGATCGCGAACTGCGCGGCCCCGCTGCCGGGCTCGGTCATGACGCCGGGGAGAACGACGATCGGCGTCCCCGTGACCTCGCACGTCTGCGCGTCGAACGACACCGCGAGGAGCGCGCCCGCCCGCGCGTACACGATGTGTCCGGACGGCGAGTAGCGCGCGAACATGCCGTGCTTGACGAGCGTCTTCCATGTGCTCGTCTCCAGGTCGAGGAGGGCGATCTCCGCCTCGTCGAAAGTCGCGATATCGCTCTTCTTGAGGGTGAAGAGCACGTGACGCCCGTCAGGAAGCGCGTCGGGCCAACGGTGCGCGACCTCGCCGCGCATGGGATCGGGAGTCGAGAGCGTCGTGAGGGGACCGCCGTTCGGATCCATGAGCGACAGACCGCCATGGACTTGCGCGCTCAAAATGATCCCGCGCTCGGTCCAGCACTCTCCTTTCGTCAAACCGTAGTCGACGTGGAGATCGATGGGTTGGCCGCCTTCGACCGGAATCTTCAAGAGCTGCCCTCGGATTTCGAACAGGATCCAACGCCCATCGGGAGAGAACACCGGATCGTGCGCGAGTTCGGACTTGGGGAAGACGAGCGGCCGCGAAGCCGATTCGTCCAACCGGCGCACGTACATGAAGCCTTCCGCGCCCCCCGCCGAGTAGCAAACAGTCGTGCCGTCCGGCGAGATCGCGACGGCCGAGAGATCGAAGTCGTGCTGCTCGCGGATCCCGGGCTCGTTGACATCGAAGCGGAGCACCGGGCGCGACACGGGCTGCGCCGGTCTCCACACGGCCGCTGCGCTCGCGGCGAGAGCCGACGCCGCGACGAGCCACGGAATGGCGACGCGCCATGAACGTCGCGCCGGCGGCGCCGCGCGCATCGAGCCCGTCGACGTCCATTCGCGCCGCTCGATCGAGCGCTCGAGCTCCATGCGCGCGTCGCCGATGTCGCGCAGGCGTTGCTTGGCGTCCTTCGCGAGACAGTTCGCGAGTAGATCGCGAACACGCGGCGGAGTGCGCTCGGGGAGAATCGACCAGTCCGGCTCGCGCTCGAGCGACGCCGTGATCGCGTCGACCGGCGATTCGCCGTGGAAGACCGCGCGTCCCGTGAGGCATTCGAAGAGCACGCAGCCGAACGCGAAGATGTCGGTGCGGCGGTCGACCTCGCGCCCGCGTGCTTGCTCGGGGCTCATGTAGCCGGGTGTGCCGACCGCGAGTCCTTCGCCGGTCGCCGCCGTGTGCTTCGTCGCGTTCGCGCTCCCGCGCGCGAGTCCGAAGTCGAGCACCTTCACCGTGCGATCGCTCTGGATCATCACGTTGCCCGGCTTGAGATCGCGGTGGACGATGCCGCGGTCGTGCGCCGCTTCGACACCCGCGGCGATCTGAGCCGCGACCGCGAGCGCTTCGTCGAGCGCGAACGAGCCGCGTGAGAGACGCGCCGCGAGAGTCTCGCCTTCGACGAGCTCCATCACGAGGAAGCGGGCCGTCCCGGCGTGCTCGAGACCGTACACCGTCGCGATGTTCGGATGGCTGAGCCCCGCCATGAGGCGCGCTTCGCGCTCGAAGCGCGCGAGGAGATCCTTGTCGTCCGCGAGCTCTTGCGGCAGCGACTTGATCGCGACCGATCGATCGAGCCGCGTGTCGCGCGCGCGGTACACCACGCCCATCGCGCCGCGACCGAGCTCCGCGTCGATCGTGTAGGCGCCGACCCGGGGAAAGGGGGGCATCCGCGGGAGTGTAGCAATCCCGAGTGCATACGCGCTCGTGATCGAGAGTCGGCGCGCCGGAGTCCGTCACTCGTGCTGCGCGTACGCGCGCTGCGCGTCGACTTGCACGATGCGGTCTTCCTCCGCGATCCACGCCGTGAGCTTCCCGCCCCACACGCAGCCCGTGTCGAGACCGCGCACTTGCGGCCTCACCACGAGACCGTTCCGCGCCCAGTGACCGAACACGACCGTGCGCTGGTCGGACGGATCGCGCGGATAGAACTCGTACCACGGCCGGTACGTGGCCGCCGGCGGCGGCCAATCGACGCTCGGCCGCGCGCCGCGCTCGTCGCAGTAACGCGCCGAGATCGCGAACGAGAGATCGGGGTTCTCTCCCAGCGGATCTACGTTCGAAAGTAGCGCGACCGGATCCTTCCAACGCGGATCGATCCCGGCGTGCACGACGATCACGTCGTCCCACACGCGGACGAGCGGCCGTTTCGCGAGCCACGCGACGAGCTCGTCGCGATCGTCGGCTCCGAGCACGTCCTGTAGCGTGTCCTCCGCGCGCAGCTTGCGGATGCCGTGCGCGCTGCGCAGCAGGTGCACGTCGTGGTTGCCGAGCACACCGCCGGCGCCTAGATCGCGACAGAGCCGCAGCACGCCCGGTGAATCAGGCCCGCGGTTGACGAAGTCACCGACGGGGTGGAGCTCGTCTTGCGCGGGATCGAATGCCACTCGCTCGAGCAGACGCTCGAGCTCGGGGCGGCAACCCTGGATGTCGCCCACGAAGATCCGCCGCATGCCGTGAGGCTAGCGGCGGCGTGAGCGAGCTCAATGCGGATTCTTCTTCTCGCGCGGGAGTCGGGAACGCGGATCGCCGGCGCTGTCGTCGCCGACGTACCCGATCTCTCGCAACATCTCGAGCGTGGAGCTTCCGGCGCCGAGCACGCGCGCCGGACGACTCTCGCCGGCATGCTGAATGTGCGCCACGATTTGCCGACGAAGCTCGAGCGCGAGCGCGGGCTCGTCCCGGCTGCGATCGATCGTCTGCCGAGGATCGGCGGCGAGGTTGAAGAGCCTCACTTGCCCCTCGCCTGGATCGGATTCCCAAGCCGCGCCCCACGGGCGGCCCGAGGGAGCGAAGTGGAGCACCCAGTCTCCAGATCGCACACCGAACAATCGGAGTCGTTCGATCCGGCCGTTCCAGAAGCCGTGGTCCGTGGAGAAGAACACGGTCTCGGACGTCGGCTCTGGGCGCGCGAGGTCGAGCGGGTCCTCGACGTGCGCGAACTGCGCTCCGCCGAGGCGCGCGAGCGTCGTCGCGAGATGGCGATTCGACACGACCGCTGGGCTGCGCACGCCGCGCCCGTGGATGCCAGCGCCGGCGAGGATCAGCGGCACGCGCACGAGCTCTTCGTAGAGGCTCTGTCCGTGCGCGAGCATTCCATGATCGAGGAGCTCCTCGCCGTGGTCGCTCGTGAACGCGACGACCGTGCTCTCCTCGAGACCGAGCGCGGCCAGCTCGTCGAGCACCAAACCGACGTAGCGGTCGCACGTCGCAACCGAAGCGGTGTAGCTCTTGTCGAGCCATTCCTGATGCGAGCGGGGAATCAGCTCGTCGATGCGCGGTTCTCCGTTCGCGCCGTGGCCCTTGCCAGTCCACAGCAAGGTTTCGTAGTGACCGATCGCGTCCTCGGGAAAGTCGCTCGGCCGCGCTCCACCGACGAGCCGGCGCGCGCTCTCGTCAGGCTCGTGCGGCGCGTGCGGATCGACGAGATGCAGATAAAGGAAGAATCGATACGGCGCGTGCCCGCGCAGCCAGCGCCGGATCGAGGGCAGGACTTGACTCGACTTGCGGAAGTCCCGGTTCGAAGCGTCGAATGCTTCGAACCCTTGGTCGAAGTTCTTGTTCGCGACGATCAGCGGATTGCAGGAGATGGCGGCGGTCGTGTAGCCGCGGCTGGCGAGCACTTCGGCGAGCGTTTCGATCCCGCTGCTCAAGTAACACGCGTCGTCGTCGACGACGCCGTGCGCCTCGGGGGACAGTCCCGTCAAGATCGACGCGGTCGCGGGCCACGTCCAACTCGCGGTGGCGTAGGCGTTCTCGAAGAGGACGCCGCGCTCAGCCAGTCGATCGAGAGCCGGCGTGGTCGGCAGCGGATAGCCGTAGCTCGAAAGCCGATCGGCGCGCAGCGTGTCCATCACGATGAGCACGATGTTCGGCGCGTCCGCGCCCGCGGGTTGCCGCGTGCGCGTCACATCGCGCTCGAGCGACAGGCCACCGAAGCCCGCGTCGATCACCGGCGGGTGTTCGCGCGCCGCTGCCGGAGCGACGAGCGACGTCGACAGCTCGACGACGTCTCCGGATTGTAACGTGATGCCGTCGCGCCCTCCGAGGTGTCGCCACGCGTGCTGCTCCGGTGCGCCGCCGGCGCGGACTTGCACGACTTCGTCGAACACGCGCGCACCGTTGACCGTGACGCGGAATCCGACCGCGCATTCGGGGAGCTGCTTCTCAACGGCGCCATCCACGCCGGCCGCGCCGCGCAGCCGGACCGGACCGTCGCCGGGCTCGATCACGAAGCGCACGCGGCTCGGAGGCGGGAGGACCAGCGCCGGCAGATCGCCGCCGTCGACGTGGTAATCGGTCGAAGGCGTCAGCACGTCGACCCGCGGCGCGCTCGACGGGTGTTGCTCCTCGACGGTCCAGCCGGGCTTGTCGAACAGCAGGTCGCGAACTTCCTCGCGCACGAGGCGCACGCTCGGCACCGCGGTGTACAGCGCGTGGAATCCAGCGGGGACGAGGAGCGCGGCGAGCGCGGTCACAGCGAGCATGCCGCGCCGCTCGAGCCAGCGGGACAGTCCGCGCCGTCGCGTGAGCGCGATCGTGATGAGCCACAGGAGGGACGAGCCCGCGAGCGCGACTGCGGTGAGCCGCAGGAGTGCCGCGCGGCCGCGCGGATCGGGCGGACTCACCAAGTGATCGGCGTCGTCGACGGGCCATCCCGACAGCACGAGGAGGATGAGGAACGCGCTCACGACGAATGCGATCGCGTGCGCGATCGTGCGCGTCCATGAAGGGCGCGGCGGCATCATCCAGAGCCACACTCCGGTCACCGCCGCCGCGATGAGCAGCGCGAACGGGACCGCGTGACCGAGAGTCGACGCGATGCGCGACAGCGTGAGCGCGATCGGCTCGTGTCGGTACACGCTGAACATGACGAACAGTGCGATCGCGCGCAGCAGGGCGAGGAGCGTGCCCGTGAGGAACGTCAAGTTGCCCCACAGGACGAGCGTGCTCCGCCCGGCGCTCGAATCCTCCGGCGGTGTGGGGAGCGCTCGGTTGGGCGTGGTCATGCGCGAAGGAACCGATCGACACCGACTTCGCCGAGCGGGGTGAAGCTCCCGGCCGCGATCGCGCGTGAGATGCGTTCATTGGCGCGTGACATACGAGCCGTGGAGCGTAACACGCGGATACGCCCGATTCGGAACGACACCCGCGCTACGGACAGACGAAGATGCGCGCTCGGCCCGCGCCTGATCCGACGAGCAAGCCCAAGCCCTCGAGCTTGACGAATGCGCGCCGCGCGCGATTCTCGCTCACGTTCGCCTGTCGAGCGAAGCGCGCGACCGTCGCCGAACCGCCTGGATGTGTCGCATGTCGCGCTTGGGCTTGGACCCACGCGAGGATCTGGCCCTCCAGGGACGTCGCGCCTCGCCGTGCGCGTTTCGCGAGGCGCAGCGCCGCGAGCGTCGGACCGTCCGCGATCCGATTGCTCGAGCCCACGCGCACGAGGAACTGCCGTTCACCGTCGGGGAGCACGACGGCGTGCGGACGCTCGCGCGAGAACGAAACCGAGCACGCGACGACGCGCGGTCCGTGCACTTCGACCACCTGGACTTCGACGCGCAGCGCGGGCGCGAGGAGGTTTTCACCGAGTGCGTGGATGCGCTGCAAGACCTCGTCCGGATGGTGCAAACCGTGCACGCCGCCGCGGTCCGTGACGCCGACGAGGAGCAGTCCGCCGCGTGTGTTCGCGAATGCGCACAGCGTGCGCGCGGCGCGCTCGTCGCGCGGCAATCGGCGTTTGAACTCGACGCGCGGTCCCTCGCCTTTGCGCACGCAGCTCAGTAGGTCGTTCGCGGAGAGGTTCACTCGCGCCGAGCATACGCACGGGCCTGTGTTCGCGAGAAGCCCGCGGCGATCCCGAGAAGACCGCGGCTGGCGAGCGCGGTGCCGATCGACCACAATGTCGGCGATGAATGCACGCACCGAGTTCGGACCGCGCGTCAACGGCCTCGTCGTGCTCGCGGTCCTCGTGATCGCCGGGGTCGGCGTCACCGCGGGATATCTGCAGTGGAAGGCGCCGGATCTCTCCGCGATCGTGGCCTCGCGGCGGGGTGCGATCGCGGCGGCGCCGACGAGCCCCGAAGGCCGCCTGCACGCGTGGCTCGACTACGGCAACGCGTTCATGCACAGCCGGCTTTCGCAGATGAGGCTCTCCTCGGAGCAGCCCTGGCTGGTGACCCACGCCGTCGATAACGCCGGGCAGCTCGACATCTTCGGGATCGATCTCACGCACATGCCGCGCGATCTCGGGGACATCGAGGGACTCTCCGTGCGCGTCCGCGTGCCTGTGCCCACTCGTCTTGGGAGCGGGCAGCTCACGGGCGAGCACGCGCCGTTCGTGCCGGTCTACGCGCGTGGAGCCGAAGTGCCGGATTCGGTCGCGCGCACGAAGGAGCTCGTGGCCTGGGCGCTCGCCGGCGTCGGCGACGCGCTGGAGCGCGACATCGTGGGCGCGCACCTCACCGTGGAAGTCGATCCCAAAGTGAGCTGGCTCGCGCCGCTGGAGGCGCCGCGGTGAGCGCTCGTATCGACGCACCCGCGCACGTTCCGCGACCGCGCAGCGCGTGGCGCACGGGCGGCGCGGTCCTGGGGGCGACCCTCGCGGCGGTCTACATCCTGAATCCGACCTTCGGCGTGTTCGAGCTCTTGCCGGATGCCATCCCGGGGATCGGCAACCTCGACGAAGCCGCCGCTACGGCGCTTCTGATCGCGTGCGTTCGAGCGCTGCGGCGTCCTCGCACCGCGTGACCTTGCGCGGCGCGCGCGCTCGCGGGTAAGCTCCTCGCCCCTTTTTCCGCGCATCGAGCGAACCAGGAGTGCCCTCATGGCGAAAGCAACTGTCAAGAACTGTGGACCGACCCGAGGTCGTCAACGAATCCGCAAGATCGGAATGGGATCCGGGAAGCGCGTGGCGAAGTTGAAGGCCTTGAAGGCCCGCGGTTGATCTCATCGCGCGGACACGCGCGCATCCGATTGATCTCATCGCGCACGGACGTGCGCGATTCGGGGCTCAGAGTGCGAAGCGCGTGAACCACACCGCGCAGCACGAGAGCCACATCGAGCATCCAAACATCAACGCGATGAGGATGAACTCGAAGAGACGACAGACGAGGCAGACGATCTGGTGGGCCATGGGAACCTCACCCCTCGGATGGATTGGACAGAGCGACGCGTGGTCCGTGCGGCGCGGGCGAGTGGGGGCTCCAAAGCGCGGTGCGTGTTGATGCGTGAAGCGCTAAGTACGACCTCGTCAACGACTTGGCAGCTTGTCGCAGCTTCGGGACCGGACCCGGAAAACCGGTTACGACCGAGCCGGCGTCAGTCGGGAGAGCTCGCAGCCGCCTGCCACGAGCCGAAGTGGTCTGCCCCCGCGTCCGTGATCGCGACGACGTCCTCGAGCCGGACGCCGAATTCGCCCGGGAGATAGATCCCGGGCTCGTTCGAGAGCGTCATGCCGGGAGCGAGAAGGACCGCGCTGCCACCGTCGAAGTACGGGTCTTCATGACCCTCGACGCCGATCCCGTGTCCGAGCCTGTGCGTGAACGTGCGATAGCCCGGGCCGTAGCCGAGCTCGTCGATCCTCGCTCGCGCGCGTGCGTCGATCGCGCTGCAGAGTACGCCCGGTCTCATCTGTTCGAACGCGCGCTGCTGCGCATCGCGCACGGCATTCCAGGCCGAGAGCACCGTGCCGGCGGGTGCAGCATCGAACACCCACGTGCGCGTGTTGTCGCTTTGGTAGCCGTGGAAGCTTCCGCCCGTGTCGATCAGGATCACATCGCCGCGCTCGAGCGGACGTGGATCGGGATCGCCGTGCGGTAGTGCAGCTGCGGCGCCGATCAGCGACAGATTCCACGGGCTCGTGAAGCCCAGTCGTCGGTGCGCGGCGTCCATCCTAACGCCGATCTCAGCGCCCGAGAGGCCCGGCTCGAGCGTGCGTGCGACCGTGCGGATCGCGAGCTGCGTGAGCTCATTCGCGCGGCGCAGGATCTCGAGCTCGTGCGCGTCTTTGCGCGAGCGCAGCTCGACCACGAATCGCTGACCGCTCACGAGCGTGCCTCCGTCGAACACTTCCGACAGCTTCTGCACGAAGCCGTGCCGCAAGCCGGGCTCGATCGCGACGCGGAACGCGCGACGCGCGCGCAGTGCGCTGGCGAGCGGGGCGTACGGATGCTCGTGCTCCTGCCACGTGACGATCTCGCCGCCCGGTCCCTGAGGAGTGTCGATCTGCAGGCGCGCGCGCCCGGCTTCGAATTCCGGACACAACCAGAAATGGCTTCCGTCGGCGCACAGCGCGAACGCGAAGAGACGCTCGGATTTCCCCCAGCCGACGTCCGCGAGATACGTCAGCGTGCCGCCGCCTTCCATCAAGATCGCGTCGAGGCCCATGGACGCGAGCAATCGTCCGCCGCGCGCGCGCCGCTCGCGCCGCTCCGACTCTTGGATGGGCGCGACGCTGTCACGCTGATCGGTGAGCGAACCGAGAAGTTCGTCGAGGCCAGCGTCGTGAGGCGCAGGCTCCGACGCCGCGCGAGCGACTTTCGGCGCGCTGCACGCGGCCGCGAGCGCCCCGGCGCCGCAGGCGAGGATCCGCCGGCGCGTCGGCGATGCGTGTGCTGGATCCTGGCGGGTCATTGCGAGTGCGGCGACGCGAGCGCGAAGCGTAGCCAGCGCCCTGAGTTCGCGAAAGGGACGCGAGCGCTCAACCCGCGCCGTGCGGCGGATCGATAACGAGCGGAGAGATGTCCCTCGTCGATTCGGAAGTCCTCTCTCCGGTCGAGGCCGCACCCCCGCCGCCCGCCGAGACGACACGCGCGATCGTGCAGAGCACACGCGTCGTCGTCGCGTGGCCGGCGACCGAGCCGCGCGTGCGTCCGCTGCCGCCGCGTCCGCGCTCACCGGAACCGAGCCGGCTCCACGAGTCGCTGGGGACCGCGGCGAAAGTCGCGGCGATCTCGCTGCTCTCGTACGCGATGATGTTCAACTTCTCGGTGGTCCGCGGGAGCTCGATGTCGCCCGGGATCCACGACGGCGACCGCATCCTCGTCGATCATCTGAGTTACGTCTTCGGCGAAGTGCAGCGCGGCGACATCGTCGTGCTTCAATATCCGCTCGATCCGAATCTCGACTACATCAAGCGCGTGATCGGCCTGCCGGGGGACGTGATCTGCATCGAGGCCGGGCGCGTGGAAGTGAACGGGGTCTGGATCGACGAGCCGTACATCGCGGATCCCGATCCACGCACGCGCATCAAGACGCGCGTCGAATCCGATCACTTCTTCGTCCTCGGCGACAACCGCGCGCACTCTTCCGACAGCCGCGAGTTCGGACAGGTGCCGCGCGCGAACCTGCGCGGCCGCGTCGACCTGCGCGTCTGGCCGCTCGAGCGCGTCGGCACGCTGGACTGACGCGGGCGCGCGCTCCCGCGGTGCCCGCGCTGCACTGGTGCGCGGCGCACGCTCTGCGTAACTTGCTCGCGTGACCACGACGTTCTCGAACTCCGATGCGCCGGTCGCGCTCGTCACGGGCAG